>JAOZVK010000310.1 GCA_029938185.1 Bacteroidales bacterium
TTTTTTGTGTTTTTTTTGGTGCTTCGCACCTCAAAAAACACAAAAAATAAAACGCCACCAGCACATATCCGATATACTCAATGCAAAAAAACAAAAACAAACAAAAGAAAAAGAAGAAAACAAAGAAGAAAAACAAAAAAATGTTTTTTCGTTTTAGTATTTTATTTTGATAATAATTGACAAAATTATCAAATAAATTTTACTGATATACTCAATTTAAAAAAACGAACAACTATAAAAATTATGAAAGAAGAAAACAAAGAAATTAAAAATCATGAAAATGAAGACGAAAAAACTTTGGTCGAAGATGAAAACAAAGAAATTAAAAATCAAGAGAACGAAGACGAAAACAAAAATATCGAAGTAAACAACGAAGACGAAACCGTAAAAGAAAAGAAAAAATCTTTGAAAGATAAGATTATTAATCAAAAAACTGCGTTGCTCGTTGCCGCAGGTGGTTTACTTGCAGGAGCAGGATTTGCCGCAGGAGTAAACAAAAACGACGATGAAATATTAATTGATACAAATAATGATAATATTGCAGATGCAGTTTTGACAGACGAAAATCATGACGGGGTTTACAATTTAGAAACCGAAATTGTGGAAATAGAACCTGAAATAGAAGAAGTTGAAACTGATAATGAAAATTCAAACAGTAATAGTTTTAATATAGATACTGCACCACACGCACAAGACGGAACGGTTACAGATGATATGTCATTTTCAGAAGCTTTTGCTGCGGCAAGGTTGGAACTTGGAGCTGGTGGAGTTTTTGAGTGGAACGGACAACAATACGGAACGTTTTACGAAAACGAAGTTGATGAAAATCATAATCCAACAATTGAATATACTACTACAAACGATGAAGATTATCAAGCAAACACAGAAAATGAAAATATTGAAACAACAGAACCAGAAAGTCAAAAGTCAAAACAAGAAGGCGAAAAAGAAATTACAGAAACAAACAACGACGACGAAGTTGTAGAAATGGAAAATGACAACGAAGTTGTTGAAATGGAAAACGAAAATGAAGTTGTGGAAATGGAAAATGACAACGAAATTGTTGAAATGGAAAATGACAATGAAGTTGTGGAAATGGAAAATGACAACGAAGTTGTGGAAATGGAAAATGACAATGAAGTTGTGGAAATGGAAAATGACAACGAAGTTGTGGAAATGGAAAATGACAACGAAGTTGTAGAAATAGAAAATGACAACGAAGTTGTTGAAGAAGAAGGCAACAATATATTTGATAACATTATGGAAACAGTTGAAGGTGCAAACGATTTTGTTGAAAATGTATCAAAAGTAGCAGAAGTTGTTTCAGAAGTTGTAGAAAATGTTGAAAAAACAACAGAAATTATTTCAGATGTTGTAGAAAATGTGGAAAATACAGCAGAAAATATTTCAAACTTAGTAGAAACAGAAAATGAACTTGTAGAAGTAGAAACAGAAAATGAATTTGTAGAAGTAGAAACAGAAAATGAACTTGTGGAAGTAGAAACCGATAATGAATTTGTGGAAGTAGAAACAGAAAATGAACATGTGGAAGTAGAAACAGAAAATGAACATGTGGAAGTAGAAACAGAAAATGAATTTGTAGAAGTAGAAACTGACAACGAAATAATAGATGACTTGCCCGACACAGAAATAGATAATTCTGATGACGATTTTAACTCTTTTGATGATTATTTAGATGATGATATAGACGACTTGGCATAAAAAAATGTATGAAACTTGATTTCAAAACTTGAGAACTTCAAAATTTCGCAACTTCAAAATTTAAACAATATGAAAGTAAAATGTTCAAAATGCGGTAATATTTTAACTATTGCTGAAAATAAATTGCCGAAAAACAAGAAGAAAGCAATGGTAAAATGCAATAAATGTAAACATTCAATTGTGTTTATTATTCCTAATGCAAAAGAACCAGAAGGAGAAAAAACAGAACTTGAAAATGACACAACTCCAAAAATTCAAAATGCTAAACTTGTGGAAATAAAAACAGGCAAAGAACATATTTTGAAAACAGGTAAAAATATTATTGGCAGAAAAGCAGATATTTCAATTGATGGAGACAGATACATAAGTCGCTTGCATTGTTTAATTGAAATGAAAAAACAAACTTGGGGTATTGAACTAACAATTAGCGACGATGGTAGTCAAACAGATAAACCAAGCACAAACGGAACTTTTTATAAAGATAAAAGAATATCTAAATTTGATATGATTGTGCTAAAATCTGATGACAAAATAAAAGTAGGAAGAACAGAATTAATTGTAAAATTTTATTAACAATAAAAATTATATTTTTATTATTGTTAATTATACTATTTTTGCAACAAACCAAAATTCAAAAAAATGATAAACGATAAAGTATTAAACTATATAATTACACGTTCAATAGGGAAAGGTGGAATGGCAGAAGTATTTGAAGCAGAACATCAAACGTTTGATGACCGTAAAGTTGCAATAAAAATTCTTGACCCTGTGCTTGCACGAAACGAAAAAATTGCCAATAGATTTGCTAACGAAGCCAAAATTATGGCAAAATTAGAGCATAAAAATATTGTAAAAGTTATGGACTTTGAAAAAAGAACCGATATGCTTGCAATAGTAATGGAACGTCTTGTTGGAAAAAGCCTGACTGAATACCTAAGAGAAAAAGGAAAATTAAAAAAACAAGAAGCTATAAATATTTTCAAACAAGCATTGAATGCCTTTGAATTTGCACATAAGAAAGGTGTTGTGCATAGAGACGTAAAACCTTCAAATATTTTTGTAGAAACTCACAAGAATAATAATGTTAAAATACTTGATTTTGGAATAGCCAAACTATTGGAGAGTAACACCAACGACACAAATACAGGTGCACAAATGGGAACACCTATATATATGTCGCCCGAACAAGTTAAAGACAGCAAAAATATAGACCAACGTAGCGATATTTACTCACTTGGAGTGGTGTTGTATTATATGCTTGCCGGAAAACCAGCTTACGACAGCACAAGTTTATCTAATTTTGATATTTACACCAAAATAGTAAACGAACCAATGCCAGAACTGCCCGAACACCCTGGAATTAACGCAATTATAAAAAAAGCAACTGCCAAAAATCCAGCTGAAAGATACCAAACTTGCAAACAATTTGAAAAAGCTCTTACTCTAAACTTGCCATCGTCCCACAAAGGACATGGCAACGTTTTGGAAAACAGCGATAATGACCAAACATTAATAGACGATGGAAACGACCATAACTACCAAAACGATGAAACTCTTATTGAAACAGCACCACCGGTAAACAAACCAGCAAAAATAAAAAAAACTACTACGCAAAAAACAGAAACAATAGAAAAACCTGCAAGTATTTTAAAAAATAAAAAAATATTAATTCCGATTGTAGCAGGTGTTCTAATTTTTATAATTGTGTTACTCGTTTGGCAACCTTGGAAAACAAAAAATAATGATATAGAAAATGATATTACTGAAAATGTAGAAAATCCAGATGAAAAAATTGATTTTGATAATGTTATGCTAAGCGACAACACAAATGATTTTCGTAAATATTTGATACAATATCCGGATGGTAATTACACAGAAGAAGTTAAAAACCAACTTAATAAATTGGAAAATGATAGTATTAAAAACGCTGAAACTATACAACGCAACAACGAAGACAAAACTGCTTATGAAAATGCAAAAAAGAAAGATACAAAAAAAGCATACCAAAAATACCTTAACGATTATCCCGAAGGACAATATGTCGCAAAAGTAAAAAAAGCAATAGAAAAAATAAAAATAATACCAAAAATATCTTATGGTTCTTTTTACGACTCACGTAACGGAAAAACTTATAAAACTGTAAAAATAGGAAACCAAACTTGGATGGCAGAAAACCTTGCGTATAAACCAAGCAGTGGAAATTATTGGGTTTACGACAATAATCAAAGCAATGTAGCAACTTATGGATATTTATACGACTGGGAAACTGCAAAAAAAGTTTGCCCAAACGGTTGGCATTTACCAAGTAAAAGCGAATTTGAAACTTTATTAAATAATTACGGCGGTGTTGGAGAACAGGCATATAAAGCACTAATAAAAGGTGGGAGTTCAGGCTTTGAAAGTCTTTTTTCCGGTTGGCGTAACGATAACGCTAATTTCTGCAACAAAGATAAAAACTCTGGCTTTTGGTCTGCTACCGGAAACAACGATATGACCGCATGGTATTGCAACTTAAACGGAAACGACAGAAATGTGAACATGCAATGCAATTATAAGAATGTTGGTCGTAGTTTCAGCTTTTCTGTTCGTTGCCTCAGAGATTGAGCGACAAGAAGTTACAAAAGACAATTACTAAATAATATATAAATCAACTATATACAATTTATTTTATCTGAAAAAAATATTATGCAAACATATACAACAAAAAATAAAGAATTAGATTTAACAAAACTAATTAACAAGGAAACTAATGAGCCTATAATTATAAAAAATAACTCTGGCAATCAGTTTTTATTAATGCCTTTTTCGGGAGATAAAATGAATGACATTTTTTTAATGTTATATAAAACATTTACCGAATTGAATAAACCAGTTTTTGAAACTACTCAAAAGCAAAAAAAAAGAAAAATGACAGGCAAAGAATTTATAGAAAAATGGAGTGGAACGCTTACAGAAAGCGATATTGAAAACTGGGAAGAAGATAGGTATAACTACTTAATGGACAAACATAAATGAAAAAAGTATATTTTGATACAAACATTCTTTTAGATTTTGCATTAAAACGCAAAAAGTTTAATGTAATTGCAGCAAAACTAATAGATTTAGCTGTCAATGAGCAGATTATAGGTTTTGTAAACGGAGCAAGTATAGTAAGCATTCATTATATTTTATCAAAAAATAGGAACAAAATATTAGCATTTGAATTTGTTCACGATATAATGGATATTTTTGAAATCGCCGGACTTGATAAAAATGTTATTTTAAAAGCCTTAAATTCCAATTTTAAAGATTTTGAAGATGCAGTTCATGAATTTTCTGCAATTGATGCAGGCATAGAAATTATTGTAACAAGAAACATAAAAGATTTTAAAAATTCTCGTTTACAAATATTTAAGCCGGAACAGCTAATCAAGTATTTTGAAAAAAATAGAAACACAAAATGAAAATAGAAATCAAACAACCATTATCTTTAAACGGAATAGGAAAACGCAAAAATCAAGAAGACAGTATTTTTCCACCAACTACGCTTATTCAAAGCTCCCTTTGGAAAAACTACACCGATTTATTTGTTGTTTGCGATGGCGTAGGTGGACAAAACAAAGGCGAAAAAGCAAGCGAATTAGCATGTGGTACGTTTTTTAGTAATATTTCGGCAAACAAGGTTTCTACACAAACTTCTATAATGCAGGCATTCGAAAAAACACAAAACGCTTTTGATGAGTATATTGCCAAAAATCCAGAGAGCAAAGGCATGGCAACTACACTTGTCGCCGTTCATATACACGAGAAAGGTTTAACTGTGGTTCACTGTGGCGACAGTCGTTTTTATCATATCCGCAACGGAAAAATACTTTGGCAAACCGAAGACCATACCGTAATTAACGAACTGATAAAAGCCGGAGTAATGACCGAAGAAGAAGCCAAAGATAGCAAACGAAATAAAATATCCAGAGCAATACAAGGCAATAATGTAAAAAAAACAAAACCAGATATTCATTTTATCAAAGATATCCAAAAAGATGATTATTTGCTTCTCTGCTCCGATGGAGTTTCTGGTAGTATTACAGACACCGAACTTTGCGATATATTATCTGCCGAAGACACTCTACTTGAAAAAATGCAAACAATAAACGTACTTTGCGAAGCAAATTCTGCAGATAATTATTCTGCATATTTAATACAAATTGATGATGTGCAACCTTCAAGAAATGAAGTCGGCTTTTTTAATAGCCTACAATCAAAAATTAATAAACTAAAAAACAATTAAAACATGTCGCAACAGGCAATAAAAATAGGACGCAATAATAAAAACACAATAATTATTGAACACAGCAAAGTAGGTCGTGAACACGCCGTAATTATAAAAATTGGAGAAACCGAATATCTTATAAAAGACCTTGACTCAACACACGGCACTTTTGTTGATAGCAATCGTATAAAACAAACTCAAATAACTGCCGAAAGCAAAATACAACTCGCAGATTTCGAACTTGATACAAAATTAATATTGTCAAAATTAAATTCACCTGATTTTAAGAAACAAATAAAATATTCCGATTTATTACAACAAAAAGAACTAATTGAAAAATTTTTAGACCTTGAAAATATTTACGAACAATACAAGAAAAACAAACGTAAAATTGAACGTGGTGGTGGACTAAAAAAGACAGGATTGCGAGCCGCTTTATCGTTAATACCTTTTGCAGGCAATGCAATAGGAATTATGGCAGGTGGAGCGTTAGACAGCCGAAAACGGATAGATGAATTGAACGAAGAATTTAAGAAAAAATATGTTTGTCCCAAATGTTTCAAACATTTTGGACAAGAACCGTTTGAAAATATTAAAAAACGTGGTTACTGTTTTTATTGCAAAACCAAATGGACTTTATAAAATTATCATCGTGATGAAAAAAAAGAGTATATCATTGTGCTGGTTGTCAGTGGCTTGTGTGGTTTGCTTTGCGATTTTTCGCATATGGTTCTGGTAGTAAAATCCAAAAAAAAGATGGAACAACAACAACTTCACCTTTGGGACACATATATGTTGCTTTTATTAAATATGGTGAAATTATAGATGTTAGTGGATTTGGTTGGAATGGTTTTTCAAATGAAAGTCATCTATTAGAATATTCAGATAAAGCATTAAAAGTTAATGTAAGTAAAGATGAATTTTACGAAGCTAAACGTATAGAACCAGCCGTTTAT
>JAOZVK010000311.1:0-4764 GCA_029938185.1 Bacteroidales bacterium
TAAATTATAGAAATTTTTTGATAGAAAAAGTGTAAAGCGATGAATGAAAAATGCCCTAATTTCATTCTTTTTTTTATAATATTGCTTTTGCCTTTCAGGGCGTTCTTACTCGTGAATGTATTTATACATAGGGCGTTGCCCCATGTTAATGCTTATGCCCATTCAGGGCAAAAAAACTTACTAACGAAATAAAAAAACATTTTAGGAACTAATAAAAAACTGAAATAAGCTATTTTTGAGCAGTTTTTATAAGACCAGACGGACACTAATTAGTGAAGTACTAATAATAATGATTTAATAGTTTAAAAAACCTTATTTTTTAAGAGGAAGGCTTATTATAAAATTTGAACCTTTAGCTAAACTGCTTTTAATTTTTACTTCTCCCATATGTTTTTCAACAATTTTTTTTACATAACTTAGTCCCAAACCAAAGCCCTTCACATTATGTAAATTACCAGTGGGAACACGATAAAATTTATCGAATATTTTTTTTTGATTTTCTTTTTTAATACCAATTCCATTATCTATAACACTTATTGTTATGTAGTTGTTATTAGTTTCGGTAGTTATTTTTATATGTGGTTCTTTTTCACTATATTTAATTGCATTGTCAATTAAATTTGTAATTACATTTAATATATGAGTTTCATCACATAAAACTATTGAAATATTTGCATTTAGATTTTTTTCTAAAATTCCATTTTTATCCTTAATTTTTATTTCAAAATTTTTACAAATTTTTGGAATTAACAAATTTATATCTATAAGATTTAGCTTTAGTTTTATTCCTCCTTTTTCAATGGTTGCCATTTGTAAAACTTTCTCAACTTGAGATTCAAGTCTTTTACTTTCATCGGATATAATACTTGATATATTATCTACATTCTTATTTTCAATAGGTATACTATTGTCTCTTAACATTTGAGTTGCTAACGAAATGGTGGAAATAGGTGTTTTAAGCTCATGAGTCATATTATTAATAAAATCATTTTTCATTTCTGATAATTTTTTCTGATTATAGATTATATTAATAGTAACAAAGAAGATTACAATTATTGTTAATGTAAAAATAATTGAAGATAAAGCCATTGTAGGCAGTGATTCCCAAATTGATTTTTGTTGATTCGGAAAATATATTTTTAAATAACTGTTTGAAGACAATATATCGTTAGGAAAAAGTAATATTTCGTATATTTTTCCAGAATAATTATATTCAAATGTTTGTGTTTTAGAGTGTTCATTATCGCTATCAATAGTAAATTCATAATTCAAATCAATACCTTTATTACTAAACTCTTTTTTAATTATTGAGTTCAATATTTTTTTGTTAATCCTTTCTTTAACATTTATTTCTTTTCTTATAAGTTTATTTACTATATTCTCAACAAATATTGTTTTTTTAGCAATTTTGTTGATTATATTAGCTTTAAGTTCTTCTTTTGAAACTTTTTTTTCGGTATATAATGAGTCAGATAAATTTTTATCAATTTTGTATATAATTGAATCATTGGAATATACATAAACTTCGGGGTTCCTTTGATTCTCAACAATACTATCTATAATACTATTTTCTTCAATTGGTTTTATTTTTATTTTTTCGGTTTCGCTCGAAAATGAAGTTGTTTCTTTTGAAATACTTGCAACTGTTTCATGTTCTTCAACTCTTTTAACGATTTCTGTTAGTGATTTATTAATAAGTTGATTAAACTGTTGTTCCTGCACTTCATATGCATTAGTTATCCAATTAACTTGGACACTTATTAATCCAACTAAGGCTATCGCGATAACGATTATTAATAATGATATTTGTTTTTTATTCATATGTTTTTTCTATGGTAATTCCTAATAAAAACAAAGACTTTAGAAAACCTTATTTGGACAAATTTAAAATAATAATTAGAAATTATGAAATAATAAATTCAGAAATAACTAAATTAGTTTGTATGGCTTTCCACCTAAGTTTTGTAATCTTTTGTAGAACATGCAAATTCAGCTCTTTTTTTTAAAAAGAAATACTATTTTTTTTGTTTTGCTGTGTAATACATTATATTTTTGTGCTAGTAAAACAAGTAATAAATTTCTTTAGTATTATTTATGTATTGTTACAAAAGTTTTTCGACATTTACCTATTTAGAACTTGCTGATTAAGCTGTCTTTGTACTAATGCGTAAGCAACTATAAATAGGTCGAAGACCTTAGACAAGATTTACAGGATTTACATGTTTAAAATATCCTGTTAATCATGTAAATCCTGTCAAATTATTACATTTATAAACTTAATCAATTTATGTCTTAATACACTAGTATATTTCACATCAAAAATTAAATTATAATATCTAAATGAAATCATTTTTAAGTTTGGTAGTAAAACACATAAGACAGGTATATATTTGGTTGATATTTATACTTAGTGTTTTGTTGGTAGTTTATATATTTCCGAAAGAAGGAAAATTTAGGTATGAGTTTAGAAAAGGTAATCCATGGAAACATGATAATTTAATTGCCCCTTATGATTTTGCTATTTATAAGCTTGATTATGAGCTGAAAAAAGAAAAAGATAGTATTCGTAAAAATTTAAAACCATATTTTAATTTTGATTCAACTATAGGTATAACTGAAATATCTCGCCTAAAAGATGAATATAATTCAAAATGGAAATCATATCTCTATGAAGATTCTATTTCAAAAATTGGGAAAAGTAGAAAAGAGAAAAAAATATTTTTATATGATAAAAAAAAATTGGAATCATATTTTGATAAAACAATTGAGCTTATACAATTTGTTTACTCAAAAGGAATATTAGAATATTCAGAAGACTTGGAAGAGAATTACAAGGAATACGATGCTCTTTTTATAATAAAAAAAAATATAGCCGAAGAATATGACTACAACGAAGTATTTACACAAAAAAAAGCATACGAATATGTAAAACAAAAACTTGATAAAAAGTTTGATAAAGAATCAAATGAATTAGATTTTATAAAAAATATAACACTAAATCAATATATACAGGCAAATTTGATATTTAGCAAAGTAGTGAGTAATAATATGGAACTGAATATGCTTGAAGATATATCGCTAACTAAAGGGTTGGTTCAGAAAGGGGAGCACATTATATTCAAAGGCGAAATTGTTGACCAAAATAAGTTTAGAAAATTAGAATCATTAAAACGTGAGTTTGTAAGAAATATAGATGATTCGAGTAATTATGCATTAATACTTATAGGTCAATTAGTTTTAGTAGTAATATCATTTCTGATAATATATTTATATTTTAATAATTTTAAGAAAGTGGTACTTAAAAAAGTTAAAAATACTTTTTTTATTTTATCATTAATTGTAGGTGAAATATTGCTTGCTGATTTTATTATAGAGTTAAACTATTTTAGTTTATACATAGTTCCATTTGCAATTTTACCAATAATTATTCGTATTTTTTTTGATAATCGTTTGGCTCTGTTTATACATGTTATTACAATATTGCTAATTGGTTTTGTGGCTCCAAATAGCTTTGAATTTTTCTTTTTACAATTTGTAACAGGTATGGTAGCAGTATTTAGTTTGAGCGAACTATACAGAAGAGGTCATTTGCTGGCAGTTGTTGCAATTGTTTTTGCAACTTATAGTCTATTATATTTTGGTATTGCTGTTACTCAAGAAGGTAATATATCAAAAATACAATTAATTAATTTTTTGTGGTTTGGAATAAATAGTATATTGATAATGATTACATATCCACTAATATATGCTTTTGAACGCATTTTTGGTTTTTTATCTGATTTGAGTTTACTCGAACTATCGGATTCAAATCAAGCTTTATTGAGAAAATTATCGGAAAAAGCTCCAGGAACTTTTCAGCATTCAATGCAGGTTGCAAACCTTGCCGAAGAGGCTGTTCTTGCAATTGGAGGTAATCCATTATTGGTGCGTACTGGTGCACTATATCACGATATTGGAAAAATAGAAGCTCCTCAATATTTTATCGAAAATCAAATGTCGCAATCCAATCCTCATGAAGAAATAGAAGCAATTGAAAGTGGTGAAATAATTATTAACCATGTATTAAATGGTATTGAGATTGCTAAAAAATATAAATTACCCGACCAAATAATTGATTTTATAAAAACACATCATGGCGAGGGTGTTGTACGTTATTTTTATCATAAAGAAAAAGAAAATAATAAGGATAAGGAAGTTGATATATCAAAATTTACCTACCCTGGTCCAATGCCCTATTCAAAAGAAACAGCAGTTTTGATGATGGCTGATTCTATTGAAGCAGCATCAAGAAGTTTGAAACAAGTTAATAAAGAATCTATAAGTAAGCTGGTTGATAGTATTATAAAATATCAAATTCAGAACAAAATGTTTGATAATGTAAATATTACTTTTAGGGATATTACTAAAGTAAAATCAATATTTGTTCAAAAGCTTATGAATATCTACCATGTTCGTATTCAGTATCCTGATTAAGGTCTTCGACTTATTTAAACATGTCTGAGAGTCCACAGGCTCCAGTCCGCCATTTTTACTCAGCCTTTTCTTCTCATGCGAAAGCCAACTGAATTTAAGAAAGTTGTACTGATATAGTATAAAAACTTTGTTTTTTTTATCACAGTTTCACAACATAATAATTATAATACTCTAAATTTTATTTTTTGTCCTTTAGTTGCTTTTTAAGTTTTTTTATCAATTTAGCTTGATTTTTAAGTGCCTTTTTGTTCAATTTAAGTTTTTGGTCTTTTTGTTCAAGTAATTTGACAT
>JAOZVK010000311.1:4864-6915 GCA_029938185.1 Bacteroidales bacterium
ATTGTTTTATGAAATTTAAATTATAGTTCTTCTATATTTTTTACCTTGTTTACGTGTAAATATTTTTATGATAGAAAAGATAAATTTATACATAAAATAAATTTTATACTGAATTAGGCTATGAATTTGATTTTTATAAAAATGTTATAATTTACTAATCAAATTATTGTATCGTTGTATCATTGAATAATTGAACCATTGGAAGTATAAAAGTCAAATATTATTGCAAATATACGAAGCTTGTTAGTTAAAATCAAGTGTTAAGAAGTATAACAAAAGCTTTTCGACATTTGTTTTTGTACAATTATTTATATAACAGCATTTTATAAAAAAATGTAAGCCACATTAAATAAGTCGAAGACCTTACCAAAGAAATGAGTAAGCAAAACCAAACTCAACATAATCGGCTATACCTTTGTATGTTTTGAGCGAAATATTTAGATGCAGATTATCAACAAGTCTATAATTCAGTGCAGCACGCTGATATACAACACCCTGTTCTTTCCACTTCGATTTTAAATATATCCCAAGATGAAAAATGATTGAGAGTCTTGATATTGTCAGCTCATGTGATAGATGCAGCCCATATCGCCTAATATCATTTGCACTTGGATTTATATATCCCTCTTTTTCAAGTTCTTTATATAATGAATTGTCGTGAAAAAAATCAAAACCAAGTCCTATCCTGCGCTTATGATTTAGTATTCTACAATAATCCAAAACATAAGAACTTACAAAATATTGATGTCCACCATCAGGTTTCATTTCTTTTATTCCAGCACCAAATGTAATTTTTATTTGATTTTTATTTTTAAGTTTAGGAATATCATGTACAATATTTTTTATACTATCGTTTTTAAAATTGTATTTAAAACCAATTCTATAAGTGAGTAAATTTATTCCTAAGTTTGGCATTTTTATAGCACCATTCGAAAAATGAGTAGCTCCTACCCCACTCACTATCCATAGGTTTCGATAAAGTCGATATTTAATGTTTGTACTAAAATTTACATACACATTAAAATGACTACCAATTGCTTTATTTCCTTTTTGCAAATATGATAATCCTGAAGCCATATTATAGTCAATACTATATTTGTTGTTATAGAAAACAGGAATATTAACAAAAAAATACAAAGCATTTGCATTGCCCAGCATTGATGGATTTCCTAAATCAACCCAATAATAACCAATACCATATGATGGATATCTATATAATTGCTCCCAGTATTTTTTTCCGAAAGTTTGTTTTCCTATTAATAAATCAATTGATTTTGAACTATATTTTATTAAATCGTTCATCGTTGGTCTATGTTGAGCTATAAAACCATAATGAAACTTACTTTCAATATAATATTTATCTTTGTTTTGAGACTTTGTTATATTATTAATTAAAACAATTGATATAAATAATATGCTAATATATTTCAATTTATAAAAATATTAATATGAATAAAAAATGGCTCTTGAAATTTATTTACGCATAAATTTATTTTACTTTTTAAAATACTTATAATCAAGTGTCAGAAAATATTTTATGTGTAAGACTTTGCCATATTAAAGGTCGAAGACCTTAGTTTTTAAAACCAATTTGAATTCCCATAACAAGTACATCATCAATCTGATGAAATCCTTTTTTCCAATTTTCAAAAGTAGATTCAAGTATTTGTTTTTGTTTATCAATTGGTTCATTTTGAATTTCCATAAGTAAAGATTTGAAACCTTTTGATAAAAATTTTCGACCTTTAGCTCCTCCAAATTGGTCGATATACCCATCAGTAAACATATATAATCTATCATTTTCTTTTAATGATATTATATGGTTTGTAAACATATCATTTTTATTTTTTTGATGTATTCCAATTGGCATTTTGTCAGCTTTAATTTCGGTTAGAGTATATTTATCATTCTTAATTTGCTTAAATACGCTCAATTCATTTTGTTCTTCTTTGCTATTTACATTCTCGTTCTTACGAATCAAAATCAAAGGATTATAGCAGCAATTCTCATTTTAACAATAAATCGTTAATAAATAAGGCTTTAAAAATGTC
>JAOZVK010000312.1 GCA_029938185.1 Bacteroidales bacterium
GATTTTTATCCTGTTACGAAATACCTGATAAACAAGACTGTCCAACTTCTGACGGTTAGCATTAATTTCCAGTATCTTTCATATTGCTTTACACTTTTTAACCGCAAAGTTCTGCAAAGATCCACTTTGGGAACTTGTTTATACTTTAAATGGTACAATTATACAATGATATAATGATACAATACTTTGATTAATAATTGATAACAGTTTGTAAATGTTAAAACTATAAACGTTTAGAGTATATGCACAAATTTTATTGAGATAATAAAATGCAAACAAAATGTAAATTTGAAGTTATTTTTAATTTGCTTTAGGTTTTTAAATTTTAAATTAGAATGTATACAAATACAGTAATTACTGGTTCGGGAAGTTATATTCCAGACCAAAAGATAAAAAATAGCGATTTTAGAAATCACACTTTTTATAATGAGAAACATCAAATATTAGATTTACCATGTGAAATTATAGAAAAAAAGTTTCACGATATTACTGGAATTAGAGAAAGACGATACGCTAATGATGATTTAAAAGCCTCGGATATTGCAGCAAAAGCTGCTGAAAAAGCAATTAAAGATGCAGGTATTGATCCTGAAACTATTGACCAAATTATTTTAGCTCACAATTTTGGCGATATTAATAAAAATTCAATACAAACTGATATTTTACCAGGACTTGCTGCAAGAGTAAAACATATATTACAAATAAAAAACCCAGCATGTATTGCATTTGACATATTATTTGGTTGTCCTGGTTGGATACAAGGTGTTATTAACGCTCATGCTTTTATTAAAGCGGGTATTGCTAAACGATTTTTAGTTATAGGTGCAGAAACACTATCAAGAGTTGTTGATAAATATGACAGAGACTCAATGATATATGCTGATGGTGCCGGTGCTGTTATTATCGAGGCGAAAGAAAGTAATACAAAAATGGGTGTACTTTCATTTGCAATGCAAACTCATACTAAAGACGAAGCATATTATTTATTTTATGGAAAATCTAACAACCCTAGTTCAGACCAGAATGTTAAATATATTAAAATGCACGGTAGAAAAATATATGAATTTGCTCTTAAAAATGTACCTCAAGCAATGAAAATTGCAGTAGATGAATCTAATATAAATATCAATGATATAAAAAAAATATTAATCCATCAGGCAAACGAAAAAATGGATGAAGCTATTGTAAAACGTTTCTATAGATTATATAAACAAAATACTATTCCCAAAAAGGTTATGCCGATGAGTATTAGGACGTTTGGTAATAGCTCCGTTGCAAGTATACCTACCTTATTTGATATAATGAAAAAAGGTGAGTTCGAAAACCATTATATTAACAAAAATGACATTCTGCTTTTTGCTTCAGTAGGCGCAGGCATGCATATCAACTCTTTTGTATATAAATATTGATTTTAAGGTCTTCTCGACCTATTTAATGTTGCTTACGCATTCTTACAAACAGTTGTCATATAACTGAAGCATTAAAATTATGGATATAAATAAACACATTATTGACCAAAGAATACGAAAAATCCTTTCGGACAAACCCGAATGGTTCGATGAAATTAATGACAAAAGACAACAACTTTCAAAATCATTTCTAATTCTTAGTATTGCATCAGCACTCGAAATGGATATTTCAGAAGCATACAGTTGCGTTACAGAAGGTGGTGGTGATGCAGGAATTGACGGACTTTATATTGGAGATACAGCTGATTTTGAATTTACGGTTGTCTTATTTCAAAGCAAATATCATTTTAACTTAGAAAAAGAATACAACTTTCCTGACAATGCTATTCTTAGAGTTGTTAATTCAATAGGTGTATTATTTAATCCTAAAAAGGATATTGATTTAAACCCACTTATTAAGCCAAAAATTGAGGAAATAAGGTCATTAATTATGGACGGATACATTCCAACTGTAAAATGTATATTACTAAATAACGGAAAAAAATGGCAAACTGAAGGAAATCAACACATAAAAAATGCAGATTTTCCAAAAAATCAAGTTTCATTTTCCCATTTTAACCATGAAGACATCGCAAGGCAATTGCAATCAACAAAACCAATAAACGACTCTGTGTTATTATCGGGAAAATCTGTTATTGAAAATTTTGATTTCAAGCGAGTTCTTGTTGGAAAAGTTAGTGTTTCGGAAATAGGAAAATTAATGCAAAGATATGGAGACGCTTTACTTGAAAAAAATATTAGAAAATTTCTTGGTGTTAATAAAAATAGAGTAAACCAAAATATACAGGAAACTCTTTTAGATAATCATAAAAGGAAAAATTTTTATTTTTTCAACAATGGTATCACTATGCTTTGTAGTAAGTTTTCACACAATGCTTTACAAAATGAAAATTGGCAATTAAATATTAATGATTTACAAATTATTAATGGTGGACAAACATCAAAAACAATTTTTCATGTCATTGAAGATAATCCTAATATTGATTTCTCAAATACAACAGTTTTATTAAGACTATATGAAGTTTCAGCAGATGACGATGCTTCAAACACATTAACTACAGACATAACTATTGCAACAAATAGTCAAACTCCAGTAGATTTACGTGATTTGCGAGCAAATGACAGTAAACAGCAAAATTTGGGAATTGCAGTAAGACAACTTGAATATGAGTATATTACAAAAAAAGGGACAGGCAGTTCTTTATCTAGTTCAAAAACAATTCCTTCATCAGTAGCAGCAGAAGCAATTTTCACTACATGGAAAATAAAACCACAACTGGCAAAATATAAAAAACGAGAATTATTTGGGAAGTTTTATGAAGAAGTATTTGAGAACATAAATGGCGCACAATTAATAATAGCTGTTCTAATATATAGATATTGTGATAGCAATAGGAAAAAATATGAATTAATACAAAAACATATACATATTCCGTATAGCAATTATTTTGTCGCTCTAATTTCATCTCAAATTTTATTGGAAAGTAAGAACATAGCAATAAATCAATTAACTCATATTAATTTTGCCGATATAAACAAATATTGGGAGGTAAATAAAAATGCAATATATAATAAAGCTGTTGATAAAATAGATAAAGCTTTAACAGAATTGTTTCCAAATGGAATTAATGATTTAGACCCAAGAAGATTAGCAGCTACATTTAGAAGAGGTGATTTGTTAACAAAATTAAAAATGGACTAATTAGTGTGCGTTCATAAAGTCAGCAATTTTATAGGTCATGCCTAAAGGCATTTCTGTAATTGGCTTGTTATCAACCCACGATTACCATCGTGGGTTACCAATAGGTCATCGCTTTGCGATTTTATACAATAACCTACTTAAATCTGTTATCCGTGTTCATATCATCGCAAAAACTGGAACACAGATAACACTGATTAGACTGTTTTTCACTGATTTACATTTTTCACCAAAATTCGTTATAATCAGAAAATGGAATAATCATGTTAAAAATTTAGTAAGTAGTCTAACAATAGTTTTTCGACATTTGTTTTCGTACAATTAACTATATGACAGCTATTTGTAATAACGCATAAGCCACATTAAATAGGTCGAAGACCTTCTTATTTGTTCTTTTTGTTTCTGGCTTTACGTCCATCATTATAATATCCTTCCACAGCTATTACTTTTTCATCTTTTTTAATTATTTTTAATCTAAAATATGAAAGTTCTTTAAATCTAAAAAAAATATCATCAACTGCAATCATTTTCATTTTGCTTCCACCCTTACGATAGTAATACAATTCGCCATTATTTAATATAATATTTCTTGCACCATATTTTCCTACATACGATTTCATAGTTTTTTTGCTAATATTATGCAATGCAGTCCAAACATTATCTTCGCCATATGCATCAGGAGCTAACAAATTATTTAGCAGAACTTCTTTTATATCAGGTTTTTTGATTTCAAATCTAAAAGTTTTTTTACCATCTTTCCATATACTTGCAGGTTTGCTAAATTTTTTTGTTGAACCATCTTTAAAAATCACTTTGAGATTAATCTGTACAGGAAAATGCCCTTTCTTTTCAATTATAATTTCGCTAGTTTTCTTTTTTATATTAACTTTCTTAATAGCTAAATCAGCATAGCCTAAATCAAAAAACCAAGGTTTCCAAAACCAAGCTAAATCTTCTCCAGCAATCTCGTTAAAGGTGAAAAATAAATCATAAGGTGTAGGGTGTTTTCCATTCCAACGTTTTGTATATTCTTGCAGTCCTTTATTAAATTTTTCGGCACCTATCAATTCATGTAATGTATAAAAGGCAGTAGATGAACGAATATATGCATGGTATCTATAGGCTTGCCCTGTATTTGTTGAGCTAACCATTAGTGGAATTTCATTTGCAGTTCCAGCAGTAGAATTATATTTGCTTACCAAATCAGCAAATAGTTTATAGTTTTTATCATTTGTATACTTACCTACTATTTTTTTAGGAAAAAAAGTTATTAAACCTTCATCAACCCATGCATATCTTTGTTCATTGGTTCCAACATAAAAAGGATAGTATGAGTGTCCTATTTCATGGGCTGTTAAATTGATTGTTCTATTTCTGTTTCTTGCATCTCCATCGTTTATCATACCTGGAAACTCCATACCTCCACCTCCATTAAAAGCAACTAATTGAGGATAAGGGTATGGAATACCAGGTGTTTTATTTGAAAAATAATCAATAGATTTTCTGCTTATATCAGCTACCTCATGAAAATCTTTTGAGTTTTCTTTATATACAGCATGAACAAGTACTCTTTTGTTTCCTACTTTAACACTAGTTGCGTCCCACAAATACTTATTGCTTAGAGCAAATGCAAAATCGGGCATATAAGTTGCTTTGAATTTCCAAGTATGTTTTTCAGCTTTTTTGGTAATATCACTTTTTTCTCTATCACCTTTTGCAATCACATGAATAATTTCATTGGAAACTGCTGCTTTTTCTATACGTTTAAGATATTTTTTAGTATAAATCTCTTTTGGATTTTGCAGAAGTCCCGACGACCATACAGTGTAAATCGAAGGTACTGTAATTTCAACATCAAAGTCACCATAATCATTATAATATTCACAGTTTCCTTTGTGTGGTATTACGTTCCATCCACTAACATCGTCATAAACAGATATTTTTGGATACCAATAGGAAATCATAAAATTAGTTTTGTTATACGCTCCCATTCTTATTTTTACAGTTCCAGGTATAACTAAACTCCATTTTATTTCAATTTTATTTTTACTTTTTGGTAATATTTTTTCACTCAATCTTACTCGCATCAATGTTGAATTGACATTAACACTTTTTGAATTTACATCTATTTTTTTTCCGTTTACAATTAATGATTTTATTTTTACGCCATCATGAATATCTACAAAACCTATGTCCCAGTCTCGTGCACTTCCTTTTTTAAATAAATTTTGATATAGTTTTATATAGAGTACAGATAAATTATTGGGGCTATTATTTTGAAAATTAATAATCTCCTCGCCAGTTAAAATTCTTGTTTCTGGTGTAAATTCGGCTTTAATTTTATAATCTGTTTTATTTTGAAAGTAGTTTTTACCAGGCTTACCATCATACGAGCGAGTTCCTTTTTCGTATGCCTTTTTTATGTCTTTTGGCATATATAAATCTTTTGAATTTTGTGCGTATGCCATACTAAATATTAGTAATAATGTAATGACTGTACTTACTAGTTTTTTCATATTTAATTTAATTTAGATGCTCTTCGAGCTATTTTTAATATTTTTCAAAATTACCATCATTTGATAAATCAATACTAAACTCTTCATTACTTTTGTTACCTATTATTTGTTTTTCAAAACTTATTTCTTCTTTTTTTTCTATATTAAAATCGTCTTGCTTATCCTGTAAATCACCAATTTGAAAAATAGAAATCAATTCTTTTAATTGTTTGGCTTGGACAGATAATCCATCTGCCGATTTAGACATTTCTATAGCCGATGTTGAATTTTCATTTGTTATCTCAGTCAAATACTGAATTGATGTATTGATTGCTTCTATTCCACTTTGTTGTTCTTTTCCTGCTGATACAATGTTGTTTACAAGTTCTGCACTTTTTATTATTTCAGGAATTAATACTGTTAGTTTTTCTCCAGCTATTTTTGAAATCTCCTGTCCATTTTTCGAGAGCTTATCTATCTCATCTGATGCATTTTTGGTTTTATCGGCAAGTTTTCTTATTTCTTTTGAAACAATAGCAAATCCTTTACCGCTTTTTCCTGCTTGTGCTGCTTCAATTGCTGCATTTATTGAAAGTAAATCTGTTTTATCAGCAATTTCTGAAATTATTGTTATTTTTTCACTAATTTCCAGAACTGATTTTATTGTTTGTTGTAAAACTTTGTTACTATTTATTGTCTCTTTTGCTGTTTTAGAACTTATGTGTCCAGTATTTTCAGCTATTTCGGTATTTGAATTTATTGTGGCTGTCATTTGTTCCATTGAAGTTGCAATTTCTTCTGTTGTTGATGCTTGTTCGCTTGCATGTTGCGAAATTTGTTTAGACAATATGCTTAATTGATTACTTGTCCCTGAAACTGCCGATGCAGTATTGTTTATATTTAGTAGAATCTCTTTAAAATTCTTATTAATTTCATTTATTGATTTGTAAAGTTCGCCAATTTCGTCATGTCGATTCTCTTTTAACGTATAGTAAGTAGGTTATCATATAAAATCGACACTTTGTAAAGTTATAACTTATTGTAATTCTGGTGTAAACAAAATTATCAATTGTTTATTATCAATTGTCAATTACTTATTGGCCATTATTTTATTTTTTGACAGGATTTACAGGATTGTCATCAATTTGCTCTTGAAAATCCACACCAAGTGGAATATCATTCATATCAAACCAAACATCGTACAATAATCCCACAGTTATCACAGTGGGCTAACAATAGAACCGCCC
>JAOZVK010000313.1 GCA_029938185.1 Bacteroidales bacterium
AAATAAATATGACCACGATTTCTTAAACCTTATTACCTTATTTATAATAGTTTACATAATATAATAAGGTTAAAACAAAAAAAATAAGGTTTTAAATCCAAAATTTGATAAGGTTTAATATTATGACAAAGTGATTGTTATGTGAAATGCATAAACTTATTTTAAACACATAAAAATATTAAGCACAAATAAATCAAGAACTTTACTTTTAAATTTTTTTGTTGATAACTGAAATATTATTATTTTTAGGCTATATTTTCAAAAAAAATCAAAGTGAAGTAGAGATTGGGGTTTTTAAGAATCCCAAACAGGTTATTATCAAGTAAGCACCCATACAAAAGTTTTTACCTATTTAGTATAGAGCTTACTTTTTGAAATACCGTTTATTATATATCTCGCGTAAACAATATTAAATAGGTCGAAGACCTTAGACAGAATTAAATAGGTCGCTGACCTTAAATCAAAATTTATGGCAAAAATCATTGTTGGACTTTCGGGTGGTGTTGATTCTAGTGTCGCCGCATATCTTTTAAAAAAACAGGGGCATGATGTTGTTGGCTTATTTATGATAAATTGGCATGATTCGTCGGTTACATTAACTAGTGAATGTTCGTGGAAAGATGATAAGTTTATCGCTGAACTAGTAGCAAGAAAAATAAATATTCCTTTAGAAATTGTAGATTTAAGTAAATACTACCAACAAAGGGTTGTAGATTACATGTTTTCGGAATATGAAAAAGGAAGAACTCCCAATCCTGATGTTTTGTGTAATAGAGAAATAAAATTTGATATATTTTTGGAAAAAGCATTTGAACTTGGAGCCGATTATGTTGCAACAGGACACTATTGTAGAAAAGAAACATTAATTATTAACAACAAAAATGTACACAGATTACTTGCTGGAGTTGATACTAATAAAGACCAAAGCTATTTTTTATGTCAATTATCACAAAAACAATTAGATAAAGCATTATTTCCTCTTGGTGATTTAACAAAACCAGAAGTTAGAGATATTGCCAAACAAAATAGTCTTGCAACTGCTGACAGAAAAGATTCGCAAGGAATATGTTTTGTAGGAAAAGTTGATTTACCTGTTTTTTTACAACAAAAATTACAAACAAAAAAAGGAAATGTAATAGAAATTAAAGATGAATATTACGTTAAAAATAATATTGAAAACACTAATAATATTGACTTAAAAACAATTACAAGTCCTTTTATATATTCAAAAAATGATGGAGAAATTGTTGGTACACATTCAGGTGCACACTTTTTTACTATTGGACAACGTAAAGGAATTGGAATTGGAGGTTTTCCAAAACCAATATTTGTAATTGCTACCGATGTTGAAAATAATATTTTGTATGTCGGACAAGGAAAAGAGCATAAAGGATTGTATAGAAAGGGACTTTTTATTCAAAAAAATGAAATACACTGGATAAGGCAGGATTTAAAAACATCATTCGGAAAAAAACATCAATTTTTAGTAAGAATACGATATAGACAAGCCTTACAAAAAGCAAGTTTATATATAGAAGTTGAAGGTATATATATTGTTTTTGATATAGCTCAACGAGGAATTACTTCTGGACAATTTGCTGCATGGTATCTTAAAGATGAACTTATTGGTTCGGGTGTTATTGATAAATAAGGAGGCTTCAGTGTTTTTTATGTTACTTAAGGTCTTCGACCTATTTAATGTTGCTTACGCATTCTTTTAACACTCTAATAATATGCAATTTAACAAAATGTAAATGTCGAAAAACTTTTGTTATAGTACTTACATATGGTTATAAGCACCCATACAAAAGTTTTTACCTATTTAGTATAGAGCTTACTTTTTGAAATACCGTTTATTATATATCTTGCGTAAGCAACATTAAATAGGTCGAAGACCTTACATTATTTTTAAAGAATGAAATATAATTTTAAAAGTTCATTTTTTTATTGTTAGATATTTATTAATTTTGTGAAATAAAGGTAAAAACACTAATTTTTGTATAACAATTGTGTTACAAAAACAAAGAGCATATCACTTATTATTAATAAAATATGGTTTTGTATTGTAACGATGCTTTAACCATACCAAATTTATTTTTATATTGAATCCCAATTTTAACCATAAGCGACATAATGATTCAGATATAATTTCATTTGAAAAAGGAACAAATGAATTAGATAATCTTTGTAGTGAGTTGTACTATGATTATTTTAAAAATATTATAGAATTAGTACTTAAAAAAAGTACAAGTTTTAAAACAGTTAGTGTTTTTAGTGAATCTGTAAAAAAACTAAAGCATAAAATAGTACAGAATCGAGAGATAGAACTCTCATTTGGAAAAATAAAACAATTACTAAATTTTATTTGTGTTGGTCAAATTAATCTTCAAAATAAGATAACCGAAACTAATAATAAAGACTTTTCTTATGAAAAGGTTTCTATGTACTTAACTATAAAAGAAACATCTATTAGTGTTTATCAAAAAATAATAAAACGATATAAAAATAGCAAACAGTCCATTACTCACTTTGAACAGAAAGTAGAAATTAAAATCCTACCTAAACTAAAAAATATAACACTTGAAAAGGCAACACGAATAACTTTAAATGTGTTAAAAGATAACAATTCATATCAAATAACTAAAAATGGTAACCGACAAAAAAAGCAATTAAACCCAGAAGATTTTATAATAATTACACTTCATGATTTATTAGATTGGAATCATGAGGCAATAATACAGTTATTAGAAATAATGCAATTTGTAAATAAAAAAGGAAGCATTAGACAAAAGCTAAACAGAGCATGGGATAAATTAGATGTTTTGGTTATTGATAAAATGAACAATAATAAATAAAAAAAAATGGATGAACTTAGTAAATATTCATTATTGAATAAACTGATTGATAAGGAAATTTCAAAAAAAGAAATAACTCTATTAGAAAACTTATTGGATACTGATGAAGAATTTGCCACCAATTCAAAAAAATATATTGATAATATTATAGCTTGTAGAGCGTATGAAAAATTAGAAAACGAACAAGAAACAACAAATAAAAGCTTACGAACAGCTAAAAAAAATAAACTTTATATAATATCAGCAGCAGCAGCAGTAATATTATTGCTAATTAGTATGAATATTATACAATTTACAAAAAATAATATTTTGCAAGATGAAAGTGTAAGTCTCACAAAATCCGAACAAAAATATATTTTTCAATTAAAAAAATTAACAATATCAATATTAAATAAAACTAAGATTGCAAAAATTGATAAAATAATTGAAGAAACGAACACTAAAAGCTTTTCTTTTCAGCCACCTAACTACAAAGAGTTTTTTTTAAATAAAGAAATAAATGACACAATCGTATTTTCATGGAACATAAGAGATAGTATTAATTTAATTATTTTTAATAACGAAGGCGAGTTCCTAAATATAAGAACCAATAATCAACATGAAATTCCAATAAAAGAATTAGAAATTGCAACTTACTACTGGAGAGTGATTTATAAAGAAGAAGAACGTATTGGTTGTTTTTACATAAAACCTTAAAATAATAATTTAAAATGAAAAATTTAATAATCACAATACTATTGAGTGTAGTTTCTCTAATTTCATGTACTACAGAATTAACAGAGGAACAAAAAATAATTGAAAAGCCAATAGGCTTTATGACCAAAAACAATATCTTGCATCGGCAGAGCTTCTTGAACAATTAATACTTGAATTTTAGAAAAAAGAAAATTATGTAAAAGATTCACTTTATATAAAAGCATTATTATTATGTGGCGAAACTTATGCTGAAACTGACTCAATTTACAAAACAGAAAATTACTATAAGAAAACACTCGAAGCGATAAAGAAAAACAATTTTATTTCTAGCTATTATGTAGAAGCAGTCATACAACTTGCTACCATGTATATTAATCAAAACAGGTATGTTGAATGTATTAAATTAACTGATACTCATTTTAAAAATCTCAAAAATAAATATGATGTTAATTTACTGGAAGCAAAAGCCAATGCTTATACTGGTCAAGCAAAATATCAAAAAGCCGATTCAATTTATAAGCAAATTATGCTATCAGATAATTACAAAAAATCTAATAATTACATAAAACAAAATGTAATAGGGAATTATGCAACTCTAAAAGTTTATACTGGTCAATACAATGAAGCCATTAAGTTATTACATCAAGCTATTGATATTAAGACACCTGAAAATAGAGCAGACTCAGCAAATATTGCAGCCTTGCTAAATAATTTAGGCTATATTTATGATAAAACAGCACATTACATAAAAGCTTTAAACTTATATAAAAAAAGTATAAAGCTTAAAGAAAAGATATATAATAAAGGGCATCGTGAACTAATAGCTACAAAATTTTTAATAGGAAGTATTTATTTAAGATTTAATAATTTTGATAAAGCTTTAGAAATCAACAAAGAAGTTTTGAATGTGCCAAATATTACAGATGAAGATAAAGGTTTAAGGTATAATCAAAAAGCTCGTATTTTTCTATATTCTGAGAAATATGATAAAGCTATATATAATTTTGAAAAATCATTGAAATATAAAATGAAAGATAATTTTAGGGCTACTATTTTGTCCAATTATGCAAATGCTCTAATAAGTAAAAAACAAATTTTGAAAGCAAAAGTTCAAATAAAAAAAGCAATACAACTTAGACAAAAATTATATAAATCTAATAAAAATATACATTTAATTAATGAAAAAAATAAATTAATAAAAGTATATATTCTTGAAGGTAAACTTGATTCGGCTGAAATTATTGCAAAAGAAAATCTAAACAATTTACAAAATATATCATACAATGGCTTACGATTAGATAGAGAACAAAATTTGTTGTTATTAAGTATAATTAATGTAAATAAAAACAAATTCTCTCAAGCTAATCGCTATTTTTTTAAATTATTTGAATCATATAATAATGTGATTTTGAAAAGAATGGTTTTGATATCTGAAAGACAAAAGAATAGTGTTTTAGATAAGGTATCAAATTATAATGATGTATTTATTTCTACATTATATGATAATAAAAGTTTTAGAACAGAAAAAAATATACAACAAGTTTATACAAACATAACACTCTACAAAAATTTAACTACATCTGCTTTTATACATATGAAGAAGCAAATTTTGGCTTCAAATGATGATAAACTAAAAGAACTTTTAAATGAATATATCCAATTAAAAAAAATATATTCAAAGCAAGAAAATCAAAACAAAAAAAATACAAAAGAAATAATAGAAAAAATTGAACGAATAGAATTACAATTGACTGCACAGTCCGAAAAAATTGCATCATTCATAAATTCTACAAAAACAAGCTATTCTGATGTAATAAAAAAACTAAATAAGGACGAAGCAATTGTTGATTTTACCTACTTTAGATATTATAATGGAAAAGAACTTACAGATAGCATATATTACTGTGCTATAATTTTGCAAAAAAATAAAAAACCTCAAATTGAATTTTTATTCAAAGAAACAGATATTATAAACAAATTCAAAAAAGAAAGTCTTAACTCAAAAAAAACAATTGAAAATTTGTATAATTACTCTACTGAAAAATGTTTATATAATTTAATATGGAGACCAATTGAAGCAAAATTAGAAAATGTAAAAAAAATATTATTATCACCCGCAGGCATATTACATAGAATTTCATTTGATGCTATTCAAAAAGAAGATAGTCATTATTTATTTGACAATTATCATTTTGAATATTTGTCAAATTCTAAAAACAGAACAGCAAATAATTTGTTTTTTAACTCAAGCGACATCTCTAGTATTGCCATATTTGGAGATATAGATTACGAAACAGACACTTTGAGAATGAAACAAAACTCTATGAAATATAAAAATTTAAAAAGAGGTTTATCCAATTTAGAATCATTTAAAAATAGAGAATGGTCTCAATTGTCTCATGGTTCAAGCGAAATTAAAACAATACAATCAACACTAAGTAAAAAAATAAATAATGTTAATATTTATACAAAAAGCAAGGCAAACGAAGAGGCTTTTAAAAATTTAGGACAACAAAAATCGCCAGATGTTATATTTGTTTCAACACATGGCTTTTACTTGCAGAATAAATTTAAAATTAAAAAAAATAATATTAGTTCTTCAATGTTTCGTTCAGGCTTAATTTTTTCAGGAGCAAATAACACTATGAGAAGCGTGAAAATCCCTAAATCAATAGAAGACGGAGTTTTATATAGTTATGAACTTTCGAACTTAAATTTTTCAAATACAAAGTTAGCCATGCTTTCTGCTTGTCAAACCGGTTTAGGAGATATTGATTTTCAAGGCGTATATGGACTCCAACGTGCATTTAAAAAAGCGGGTGCTCAAAATTTAATAGTTTCTTTATGGGAGGTTTCAGATAAATCTGCAACAGAATTTACAACTACTTTTTTTGAAATTTGGACAGAAGGAGATAAAAATATCAATCTTGCTTTTAGAGAAACACAACAAAAATTGAAGAATAATCCAGAGTATTCAGTTTATGATTGGGCAGCATTTATTATTTTGGAATGAGACGTGTTTCGCCATGCATGGTTTGTTACGAACACCGTAGGAGTGATATGTTTGTAGGCGGTTGTGTGAACCACCGTAATTTGTGAACCACCGTATAATAAATCATCGTGGTTTACAAAATGTACGGGTTTACACCCGTGCCTAATAACATATAACCCCGATGGGGTTAGTTGTTAAATGTTTATAAATTTTGTATTATCTCTTCTGTAAGTCCTGTTGATGCTTGTATTTGTTTTGTTGTTGCACCAAGTTGTTTCATTAGTTTTGCATTGTTTAGTATTGTTTGTTTGTTTTGTTCAAGTTCTTCTTTGTTTTGTTCAAGTTCTTGTTTTTTTTGT
>JAOZVK010000314.1 GCA_029938185.1 Bacteroidales bacterium
AAACTATATCGCCCGAATTAGCTAATATACATGCTGTTTTAATAGCTTCCTTTCTATTAGTAATTTTTATCACATTTTTTTTATTGAAACTATCAATTCCTTTTACCATCTCATCAATTATATCTTCAGGGTTTTCGAATCGAGGATTGTCTGATGTTAATATAACTTTATCGCTACTAATTGCTGAAATTTTTGCCATAATTGGTCTTTTTTTGCTGTCTCTATTTCCACCTGCACCAACAACAGTTATTAGCTTTTGTTTTTTTCCTTTAGCTTTATTAATAGTGTTTAACACATTTTCCAGAGCATCAGGAGTATGAGCATAATCAACAATACCAATAATATTTCCAATTTTAATTGTATCGAATCTGCCTTTAACAGAACTTAGTTCACTAATAATACTTAGTACCTTTATTTTATCTTGGTTCAGAAGCATTGCTGTTGAATATATTGCAAGTATATTATATGCATTAAATTCACCAACAAACTGAGTGTACATATCAGTATTATTAATTGTTAAAAGCATTCCCGAAAAATCATTTTCTAAAATCGAAAGCCTATAATCAGCATCAGTTTTAACTGCATAGCTTCTTTTTAATGCTTTAGTATTTTGTAGCATCACACTGCCATTTTTATCATCTATATTTGTTAATGCAAAACTATTTTCTGATAAATTATCAAAAAATTGTTTTTTTGTATATATATATTCTTTATATGTTTTGTGAAAATCTAAATGTTCATGGCTTATATTTGTAAAAACAGCTCCATTAAACTCAACACCAAATATTCGATTCAGGGCAATACCATGAGAGCTGACTTCCATAAAACAATATTCACATTTATTTTCAACCATATCATTTAACAGATAATTCAAATATATGGCATCGGGAGTTGTATGATATGCTTTTTTTTCAATATCATTTACATAATTTGTAACAGTAGATATTAAGCCTACTTTGTAAGCAAGTCTTTTGAATAATTTATATAATAAAGTAGCTATTGTTGTTTTTCCATTTGTGCCTGTTATGCCAATAAGTTTAATTTTTTTTGATGGATTATCATAAAAGTTTGAAGCAATAATGCATAGTGCTTCAGATGAATCTTTCACTTTTATGTAACAAATATTTTTATCAATTTCATTTGGCAAGTTTTCACAAACTATTATTACTGCACCATTTAGTATTGACTTATTGATATATTTATGACCATCAGTACCAATGCCTTGCATAGCAACAAAAAGGCTGTTTTTGTTTACATTTCTCGAATCAAAATGAATATCGTTTATACTGATATTCATATTGCCAATTGATTTGTCAATGTTTATTCCTTTTAGTATGTTGTTTAGTTTTTTCACTTAGCCTAATTCTAATATTATTTCTGCACCTTTTACTATTTTTGCACCTGCACTTATTGATTGTTTTCTAACAATACCTCTACCTTTGATTTGTACTTTTAAACCAACAGACTCCAGTATATATATGGCATCTCTAAGTCCCATACCTTCAACTTTGGGTACTTTATTTTTTTTTACAAATCGGTTTTGATATTCAATATATTTTTTATGCTTTTTTATAACAACCCAGTTTGAATTAACATCTTTGTCGTATGTAGGAATATTTAAATATTTGAATATATAATCTAAATCATACCTATATCCATCTTTTGTATATGGAACATCTGGTTCTTTTTT
Source organism: Bacteroidales bacterium (assembly GCA_029938185.1). Classification (GTDB taxonomy): domain Bacteria; phylum Bacteroidota; class Bacteroidia; order Bacteroidales; family JAOZVK01; genus JAOZVK01. The sequence continues at coordinate 1,691 of JAOZVK010000314.1, forward strand.
ACTTATTAGTTTACTATCTTCGTCGGATAATTCGACATTACTTGCGTATAGTTTATCTGCAATTTTTTTAAATACTGGACCTGCTACAATATTTCCATAATATTGCTTGTTGGTTGGTGTATTTATAACTACAATACATGTATATTTTGGTTTATCAGCTGGAAAATAACCTACAAACGATGCTTGATATGATACTTCCTTATCTTTTAATTTATAACCTGATTGCCCAAAAGCTAATTGAGAAGTTCCTGTTTTTCCAGCAATTTTATAATTTGAATTTCTAAGATTTCTTGCAGTACCATTTTCAACTACACCTTTGAGCATTTTTTTCACTTTTATTATTGTTTCTTTTGAGCAAATTGATGGATTTATGATTTCTGTTTCATAAGTTTTTACAATATTTCCGTGTTGTCTTAATGCTTTTACAAATTTGGGTTTAATCATAACACCGTCATTAGCAATAGCATTATAAAAAGCTAAAATTTGTAAAGGAGTCATATGTAACTCATAACCAATTGATAATTGTGGTAAAGATATTCCCGACCATAATGTATCGTCAGGATACTTTATATAGGGGCTTCCTTCGCCTTTTATTTCGACATTTAATTTGTCATTTAAATTCATACTATACAATCGGTCAATAAATTTTGTAGGTTGTTTTTTGTAATTATTATATATAATTTTAGTTATTCCAACATTTGACGATACTTCTATTACTTTTTTAACAGTTATTTTTCCGTGTCCACCAACTTTAGAATCTCTAATTGTAAATCCACTATATTGTACAACACCATTTCCTGTTTCAATTGAATCATAGAGGTCTACATAGCCATCTTCTAATGCTACTATTATTGATGCTAGCTTGAATGTAGAACCAGGTTCTGTGCTTTCACCAACCGCATAATTATAATGTTCGGCATATTTTCCCTCTTCAATTTTTTTCAAATTTGCTATTGCCTTTACTTCTCCTGATTTAACCTCCATCAAAATTACAGTTCCATGTTCTGCATTGTGTTTAACAAGCTGGTTGTAAAGAGCTTTTGCAGCAACATCTTGTATATTTACATCAATAGCAGTAATTACATCATTTCCGGGAACTGGCTCTATTTCGTTGTCATCGCTCAATGGCATCCAAACATTACCCGATAATTTTTGCATTAATCTTATCCCCTCTGTTCCACTAAGTTCATTATTATATGCTCCTTCTATTCCAACAATATTACCCGATTCTCCTTTACTTGTATATCCAATAGTTCGGCTAGCTAAACCTAAATGAGGTTTTATTCTTTTATTATACTTTTTAACAATAAAACCACCTTTATATTTACCAAGCTTGAAAATTGGAAATTTTTTTATTCTTTTTAATTGAGTATAATCTACTCTCTTGTTTATTAGATGGTATCTTGCACCATTTTTGCGAGCCTCTATTAGTTCGTCACTATAATCTTGTTCGGTTTTATCATTAAAAATCTCCGCCAAACAATAGGCAAGTGTATCAACATTGTTATTAAAAATTGTATTAGTTAAACCATCTGATTTTAAGTCCATTCTTATTTCATAATATGGTATAGAACTAGCCAATATTCTTCCATCGGAAGCACATATGTCTCCTCGGTCTGGTTTAATTGTTATATCTTTGTATGTGATAACATTAGCTTTTTCAGTCCAAATATCTTTTTCCCAAAATTGCAAATAAACTATCTTACCAATAATAAATATAGATATAAGCAATATACCTATGTATATTACAGCTAATCTCCATACTATATCATCTTTTAATTGCATTTTAGTCTCCTTTTGTTATTACTATTTTTTTGTGTGGTCTTTTAGGCTCATGCAAATTTAATCCATGTTCTCTTACCATTTTTAAAACCTCCGATTCTTTGCTTAAAAACATTATTCTCGAAGCAATTGTGATAGATTCAGACCTAAGTTCTTTCAATTCTTTTTGAATACTAACCGTGTCTCTAACAACCTTTTCAGCATGGTATCTATTTCCAATATAGACTATTGCAAGTACTGTTATGAATAATACAAAAGGTAATTGTCGTATCACCTTATCTTCGGTTAGTATTGTTCCATCTATTATTTGCTTTAATATATCTTTTTGATTTTGCATAATTTCTATAAGTACTGTTACAAAAGTTTTTCGACATTTACTTATTCGTAACTTTTTGATTAAGTTATTTTTATACTAATGCGTAAGCAACTATAATTAGATAGAAGACCTTAATATCTTTTCAGCTATTCTTAATTTTGCACTTCTTGCTCTGTTATTTTGGCTTATTTCTGATTCGCTTGCAACAATAATTTTCCTATTAATTGCTTTTAATGGAGCTAATATATTTCCATAAAAATCTTTCTCAACTTCACCATAGAATTTTCCCGATTTAATATAATTTTTAACAAGTCTGTCTTCGAGCGAATGGTATGTTATTACAACAAGCCTTCCTTTATCATTTAATAATGAATTTGCATCTTGAAGCAATATTTTAAGAACATCAAGCTCTGCATTAATCTCAATTCGTAGTGCTTGGAACACTTTAGCCAAATATTTATGTCTATATCTTTCAGGAGTACATAACTTAATAGTTTCTTTAAAATGTTCTATTTTATCAAATTTTTCATGTATTCTTTTGTTTATAATTGTTTTAGTCAATTTATAGTAATTTTTTATTTCACCATAATTTTTAAATATAAACAACAATTGCTTTTCAGTATATTGATTTAGAACATCAGCAGCCGAAAGCTTTAAGCCATTATTCATTCTCATATCCAGCTTTGCATCATGTCTAAAAGAAAAACCTCTTTCTGGACTATCAAACTGATGCGATGAAACGCCTAAATCTGCAACAATTCCATCAACCTTAGTAATATTATAGAATTTTAAATAATTTTTGATATACTTAAAATTTCCTCTTATAAATGTTAAATTCTTATTTTCAATTAAATTTTTTTCGGCATCTTTATCTTGGTCAAAAGCAAACAGCTGTCCATCAGTAAGATTACTTAATATTTCGTTTGAGTAGCCTCCTCCTCCGAATGTTACATCTACATATATTCCATTTGGATTAATATTTAATCCTTCTATGCTTTTTTTTAGTAAAACCGGAATATGATATGATGACATTATATTTATACTTTAAAAGGTTCAATTATTCAATGATACAATGGTACAATGATACAATGATACAATGGTACAATATTTTGATTTAAGTAGTATAACAAAAATTTTTTTGTATTCGACTTCTTGTAATTAACTATATAATAGTAGTTTATAAGAATACGTAAGCAACATTAAATAGGTCAAAGACCTTAATTATTTCCTAATATTTTTTCGGCTAAATCGGCAAAATCGTTTTCTTTTTCTTCTTGTAATTCATAATTTTCTTTTGACCAGATTTCAATTTTCCTATCTTGCCCAGACATATATATTTCTTTACTAATATCAACCAATTCGGCTAACCTCTTAGGAATAAGCAATCTACTATTTGAATCTAAAGTAAGTTCTGCTGTACCTCTATAAAAAGCTCTAAGAAATTTGCTATGTTCCTTATTATAAGGATTAATTTTACTTCTAATTAAATTGTTTTGCCTTTCCCACTCTTCCATTGAATACAAAACCAAACATTTTTCGTAAATATCTTTTTTTATAACAAACCTATCATTAACAGTAATTGGCATCTGTTTTTTAAAAGCAACAGGTAGCACAACTCTGTTTTTAGAGTCAAGTTTACATATATAATCTCCAATAAAGCTTGTCATAACAAATGCTATTATTTATGGTGTAAAGTTATTAAAAAAAAAACATTTTAATACATTTCGCCCCACTTTTTACCACTTTGTTTTAACAATATTTATATATATTTTTGTTATAATCTTATATACAATTACATGTATGTGTGTTTTTATTTTAAAAAAAAATATATTTTTTTACTTTTTATAGAATATTTATAAGTAATAATATTATGATAAAAGAACATGAACTATTTATTGATATTGACAAAATATTAAAAAAAAAGAATTCAAAATTATATAAATTACTACCAGAGTTTTCAATTCGGTATATAAAAAAAACTGTTCGGCAAGATGAACTCAACTATATTATTGATTCATGGGGACACTTAGGTGGTTTAGAATTTTTAGATAAAATACTGAAATATTTTAATATTACTTCTGAAATAAAAGGTATTGAAAAGTTACCTAAAAATAAAAAAAGTATTTTTGTTGCAAATCACCCGATTGGAGGAATGGACGGAATGGTTTTTATGCACGAAATGGGTAAAATTTATGGACCTACAAAATCAATAATAAATGATATATTGATGAGTATTAAAGGATTAAGTCCTTTATTTATAGGTGTAAACAAACATGGAGGAACTCCAAGGGAAACACTTTTAGAATTAGATAAAGTTTTTTCTTCTGATATTCCAATATTGATATTTCCAGCAGGATTGGCATCTCGCAAAGTGAATGGAAAAATCGAAGATTTGGAATGGAAAAAAACTTTTATTACCAGAGCTATACATTACAAAAGAGATGTTGTCCCAATCCATATAAATGGTAGATTATCGGATTTTTTTTACAATATATCAAAAATTAGAACTTTCTTTGGAATTAAAACAAATCTTGAAATGTTGTATCTATCAGATGAAACTTTTAAGCAAGCAAAAAAACATTTTATTTTATCAGTAGGTGATACTATTTCATATGAAAGCTTTGATAAATCGAAAAAACATATTGAATGGGCACAGGTAGTCAAAAATAAATTATACCAGATACCACAAATGTAAGGTCTTCGACCTATTTATAGTTGCTTACGCATTAGTACAAAGACAATCTAATCAAAATGTTATGAATAAGTAAATGTCGAAAAACTTTTGTAACAGTACTTATAATTGATATGTAAGCATTAAAAAATAATTTTACGATTTATTTTTTTTGTAAGATACTTATAAGGCAAATCAGGCTACCAGTTTTAAGATAGCCGCTTTTTTAGCGCAAAGATACATAAAGTTTAACGCAAAGTTTCGCTAATCTTTACTTTAATTGTATGATTAAAACTACTTGAAAAACAAGACAGTCCAACTTCTGACGGGGTAGCCCTATTTTACTTAATAGCAATATTATCAATATTTAAACACTTACTTTATTATCTAAGGTCTTCGACCTATTTAATGTTGCTTACGCAAGATATATAATAAACG
>JAOZVK010000315.1 GCA_029938185.1 Bacteroidales bacterium
ACGAAATACCTGATAAACAAGACTGTCCAACTTCTGACGGGTAGCCTATTTTTTTACAAATTTTTTACTTGTATTCGATATTTTTGTTCGTAAACTTTTATGAAATCTAATGTAATTGTAATCAAATAAATTAATCCACATTATTCTTTTGAAATGAGACTTTTTTTACAGTAGACAATTGTTTTTCTACCAAGATAACATACTTGTGTCTCTTAATGTTAAGTTATGCCGTTCTACATAAGAGTAAGGTCTTCGACTTATTTATAGTTGCTTACGCATTAGTATAAAGGTAACTTAATCAGAATATTATGAATAAGTAAATGTCTAAAAACTTTTGAACAGTACTTACAACAGGCAATTACAAAATTTGGCTCTTCGAGTCTTTTTAAATTGCTAAAACCTAAGTATTTACTATTTCCTGTCCTATCTCCTCCAACAGCATCAGGAGTATAGCTTGGTTTTTAACAAATACCATATTGAAACAGGTGTTATTCTTATTACAGTTAAGATATTGTCCATTTTTTTAACATTTATTTTTGAGGTTGTAATTAATGAACTATTGTATACTTTCAAGAAAAGTATTGATACTGAAAATTTTACAAACAAATGATATAAATAATATTTTTTCGTTTTCACTAAAAATAAAAATATTGTTATAGCTTTTTTTTTTATTTACATAAAGTGTTTAAATTTACAAACAACAAAAACAAGAGGAGGAGCTAAGTAGTTTCTCCACAGTAGTGAAACAAGTCATAAGTTTCTTTAGTATTATTTAGACAAGATTTACATGTTTAAAATATCATGTTAATCATGTAAATCCTGTCAAATTATTACATTTATAAACTTAATCAATTTATGTCTTAATACAGTAGTATTATGGGCTATCCGCGTAAAGTTGGACAGTGTTGTTTATCAGGTATTTTGTAACAGGATAAAAATCAATCCTGTTAATCCTGTAAATCCTGTCAAAAAAATAAAATAATGTCCAATACCAAACGTGTAGCCGTATTATGAATATAAGTAGTCTTACAAAAGTTTTTCGGCATTTATTTTTGTATAATTGTCTATATGATAGCAGTTTGTGAAAAAGCATAAGCCACATCAAATAGGTCGAAGACTTTAGCTTAATTTAGGAATCGTTAAAAAATAACTTTCCGATTTGTTTTTTGTAAAATACTTATATTTAGGTGTAAACCAATTCGTAATTAGTAATTTATAATTCGTCATTTCCTTAATAACATTTTAACTAAATTATTTACACATGAAAAAAGTACTTGTAGCAACCGTAAAACCATTTGCACCCAAAGCAGTAGAGGGTATAAAAAAATTAGTAGAAGAAGCAGGATATGAATTTTCATTATTAGAAAAATATAGTAATCAGTCGGAACTAATAAATGGAGTTTCCGATGCTAATGCTATGATAATAAGAAGTGATAAAGCAACTCGTGAAGTTCTTGAAGCTGCAAAAAACTTAGAAATTATTGTTAGAGCAGGTGCAGGATATGATAATATTGATTTAGCAACTGCAAGCGAAAACAATATTGTGGTAATGAATACTCCCGGACAAAATTCAAATGCTGTGGCAGAATTAGCAATTGGAATGATGGTATTTCAAGCAAGAAATCAACTTAATGGAAAAGCAGGAACCGAATTAGCAGGAAAAACATTAGGAATACATGCTTTTGGTAATGTAGGTAGATATGTTGCACAAATAGCAAAAGGATTTAGAATGAAAGTTTATGCATTTGACCCATTTATAAGCAAGGAACAGATAGAAAAAGAGGGTGTTGAGTGTGTTGATACAGCAGAGGAACTTTACTCAAAATGCCAATATATTTCGCTTCACATTCCTTCAAACGAAAAAACTAAAAAATCAATTGGTAAAAACATACTTTCGCTAATGCCCGAAAATGCAGTTTTGGTTAATACTGCCAGAAAAGAAGTTATAAATGAAGAAGAACTTATTGAGCTAATGCAAAACAAAAAGGATTTTACTTATATATCTGATATTGCTCCTGATTGTAAAGATGAAATAGTTGAAAAATTTGAAGGACAATATTTATTTACTCCTAAAAAAATGGGGGCACAAACAGCCGAAGCTAATATAAATGCAGGTGTAGCAGGTGCAAATCAAATTATAAATTATTTTAAAAATGGTGATACTACTTTTAAAGTAAATTAAAGGCTACTTGAGCCTTTTTATGTTGTTTTAAGAAGAGCCAATTAAAATTTCTACATTTATTTTTACTACAATTTACGATTTAATTTTTAAAATTTTAATAAAATGTCAATATTTAAACCATTTAAAGGTTTCAGACCAAAAAAAGAGTTAGTCGAAAAAATAGCATCAAGACCATATGATGTATTAAATACAGAAGAAGCTCGTGAAGAAGTTAAAGATAATCCTTTTTCTTTTTTGCATGTTGCAAAACCAGAAATTGATTTACCAGAGGATATAGATATTCATTCCGATGCTGTATACAATAAAGCTAAAGAAAATATTAATAAACTAATTGATGAATCTTCATTTGTACAAGATGAGGCAGAATATTTTTATATTTATGCACAAACTATGAATGGCAAAACTCAATACGGTCTTGTTGGCTGTACGAGTGTGAAAGATTATCTAAATAATATTATAAAAAAACATGAATTAACTCGTCCTGACAAAGAAGAAGATAGAATGAAGCATGTAAGAGTTTCAAATTTTAATGCAGAGCCAGTATTTTTTGCATATAAAGATCATGCTGAAATTGATAAAATTGTTGAAAAAACAATAAAAAATTCACCTGAATATGATTTTACTACCGATGATGATTTTGGACATCATTTTTGGCTAATAAAGGATTCTGATGATATAAAGACTATAAATGAGGTTTTTGAAAATGAAATCGAATATATTTATGTAGCTGATGGTCATCATAGAACTGCGGCGGCTGCACTTGTTGGTAACGAAAGGAAAAAAAATAATCCAAATCATACTGGAAACGAAGAGTATAACTTTTTTATGGCTGTTAATTTTCCTGCAAGCCAATTAACAATTATTGATTATAACAGAGTTGTAAAAGACCTAAACGGAGCAAGTTCAGACGAATTTATTAAAAAACTTGAACAAAGCTTTATCATTGAGAATAAAGGAGCAGAAGAATATAAACCTAACAAATTGCATAATTTTGCAATGTATATTGATGGTTCGTGGTATTCGCTTACTGCAAAAGATGATACATATGATAACAATGACCCTATAGGAGTTTTAGATGTTACAATCTTGACAAAACATGTACTTGACCCACATCTTAATATCAAGGATTTAAGACGTTCAACAAGAATCGAATTTGTTGGTGGAATTAGAGGTTTAGCAGAACTAAAAAAGAGAGTTGATTCAGGCGAAATGAAAGCTGCATTTGCATTATATCCAGTATCAATGGAGCAATTAATGAATATTGCTGATACTAATAATATTATGCCACCAAAAACTACTTGGTTTGAACCAAAACTTCGAAGTGGTTTAGTTATGCATAGTCTTGACTAAAAGGTCTTCGACCTATTTAATGTTGCTTACGCATAATTTTTTTTACTATTATTGATTATCAGTTAATTAAAAAGCAAAAATAAATTTGTGCGTAAATAAACTTGAAGAACCAAGCTTTTGTTATACTCTAAACGGTTGTAGTTATAACATTAACAAACTGTTATCAATTATTAATAAAAGTATTGTACCATTGAATAATTGTACCATTTAAAGTATAGACTATTTTTATATTCTACAATTCATAAGATTAGCACCCTGTAAAATAGGGTGCTATTTAATTTTAGGCTACCCGTCAGAAGTTGGACAGTCTTGTTTTTCAAGTAGTTTTAATCATAGAATTAAAGTAAAGATTAGCAAAACTTTGCGAAACTTTGCGAAACTTTGCGTCAAACTTTGTGTAACTTTGCGGTAAAAAAGCGACTAACTTAAAACTGGTAGCCTAATTTTAGAATTTTTTCATTACAAATTTTCCTGAATTTATATTTATTAAATACTTACTTCCATCAGAATCATTATAAGCTTTATAACCAGGAGAAAAACCTATAACCCTATCAAAAATAAATTTTGTTCTTCTTTTTCCTTTTTTGTCTACAAAAGCAAATTTTTCATCTTTTTTTACTACTGATAGTTTATCTTTAAAATTTTTAGCTTCATCGAACTGATAATCTACAACTAACCACCCATCACTATCTACAAAACCAAATTTACCATCTGGACCTTCATCTGGTTTTATGTTTTTTGCTTTATCAATAATTGACTTACACTTTTCAGCTTTCACTTTTGATTCTTCTTCGTCTGGATTTATTTTTAAAACTTGTTCATACAATTCTAATGCTTTAACTGCATTTTTGTTTTTATAAAAATCATCTGCTTTCTTTTTCAATGCCAAAAAGTTATTCATTTTATCATCACATTCTTTTTTTCTTTTTTTGGCATAATCATCATTTGGTTTTGCCACTAAAGCAGAATCATAATAATCTTTAGATGATGCAAAGTCTTCGTTTTTAAATAAATCATCAGCCTTTTTTTTGTAATCATTATACTTCGAGTTATTATTTTCCTCAGTTGTATTATTGTCCGTAATATTATTTGATGAATTATCGCCAAAAATATTATCTTTAAATACAAAAGTTAAAACAATAAGTATTATTACTACTGCACCAATTATTCCAGGTACTAACAATTTATTTTTTTTAGCTTCATTATCATTCTTGGTTTCTTGTTTTGGTTTTAATAAATCGTTGCATTTTGCTAATTGTTTCTTGGCTAATGCATCATTTGGTTTTTTACTTAAATAATTTTTATACAATTGCTGTGCTTTTTTATAATCTTTTTTATTGAAAGCCATGTTTGCGTTTGCAAATAAATCTTTTAATTGGGCAATCTCCTTTTTTTCTTGTTCTAATTTTTTATCAACTGGAGGAGGAAGTGGTGGGGGAGGAGTGACTTTTTTTTCAACCCTAGCAAATGGTTTATTTAGCCATTCTAAAATATCAATACAATCATAAAACCTTTCGTTTGGATTTTGTTTTGTACATTTTTCAACTATATGTAAATAGTTTGCATTTTCAATTTTATTTCTATCATTATTTGAAATACTGCCTGTAAGCATTTCAAGAAAAATCAAACCTAATGAGTATATATCAGCTCTTTGGTCAACAGTATTTCCTTTTCTTTTTTGTTCGGGAGCAGCATATTTTGGTGTGCCTACTTTTATTAAATCATCATCAAAACTATCGGCAGCAGCCAAACCAAAATCCAATATTTTAACATTATCTCCTTTATATGTTACCAAAATATTATCTGGTTTCAAATCTCTATGAAATATTTGCTTTTTGTGTACATATGAAAGCGCATCTATAGTTTGAGAAAATATTCTTTTAATTAGTCTATCATTTTTTATTCCTCTATTACCAATAAGCTTTGTTAGTGGCTGCCCATCAATAAATTCCATTGAATAATACGGGCCTTCACCATCTTGTCCCTTGTCTAATAATCTTACAATATTAGGATGGTCAAGATGATATGCATTTTCAAATTCTTTATAAAACAATTCTTTATATTTGCTATTGTTTTGATATTCAGGTTTTACACGTTTTATAATCACCCATTTTCCATGCAATTTCCCTTTTTGAACAAGGCTCATTGCACCTTGAGCATCAAGTGTTGATACATCTTTAAAATGTGATTTAATTGTTGTATCCAGAGGAGGAGGTGTAACTTTTTTCGTGCTATTATCTGAAGTTTCATGCCCACTGGAAATAAAACCCGAAGATATTTCAGATTGTGTTTCTTCGACTTCTGTATCACTGGTTATAAACCCTGATGATTCGTCTTTCAAATCAGTACTTGATGTTGCTTCTGACTTTATATCGTCAAGACTTTCTCCTTTTAACGAAATCTCAATCATAGAATCAAGCTCAGTTTGGTTTATTCCTAAATCAATTGCTTTTTTTGATAGCAATGTCTTATCTTCATTGGATATACTGCCCTCGCTACAAGCAGATTCGATAAGCATTTTTAAAATATCTATGGACATAGTTGTTTGTATTATCTTGTATTAAAATATGCAAGGTCTTTGACCTATTTAATGTGGCTTACGCATTTTTACATACTACTGTCATATAGCTAATTGCAAGAATACAAATGCCGAAATTTTTTTGTAAGGCTACTTACTTAAGTAAGTTAAAAGTTGAAAATTTGTTTATACCTGATAAACATTATATTTTTTTAAATAAAAATTCTCTGGCTTTTGTTTATTCTTTTTCGCAAATATTTAAAAACCTAAGAAACTATGAAATTCATAGTGACAGTTTTTGCATAGAAATACTGTTTCTCCTTTATCAAAAATGCCTTGTGGTAAAATATGATGTTTATCACAATAATGAAGTTTTTCACACTTGTAACATTTAATTTTTTCACTTTTCTGACTCATTACGGATAAGTTTAAATTCCAAAAAAAGTTGGTTCGATTTTATTTCATCAAAAAACATTTTTGGATTGAAGTGAAATATTTTAGGATTTAAACCGTAAATAAAATGCTTAATCTCATCAGGATTCTTAATTCCTTTTTCTATTTCAGAAAATATTTCACCTTGTCCTTTTTTTTTAAACATACAAACAAAACCAATTGAATCACCTGTTATCCAACCTATTTTAACCACACAGTTTGCCGGTTTTAGGTCTTTTGTTGCTTTGGTAAATAGTTTACGAGCTTTTTTATTTCGCTTTTTATTTAGAACTTGTTTTATTACATCTGATAAGGTCTCTTGTATCGGTGTTTCCATATATTGATATAATTTCAGAACTCACAAAAACAGTTTTCTTTTTCCAAAACAATCGCAAGTTAAAAGT
>JAOZVK010000316.1 GCA_029938185.1 Bacteroidales bacterium
TAAAATTAGAACTAATAATATTTTGTAAATTATTAGTTTTTATAAGCCCAGCTTCTCTATGCTAAATTTCTTTCAACTTATAATACTCATTTCTTATTTTAAAGGTCATTTCATTTATTAGTTTTACATTTGGTTTTTCCTGTAAATCAGACTTTTCAAATGCTTTATCCATCTCATTTTGTTTTTCTTTTGCCATTGTTAAAAGTTCCTGATATTCATATTCACCAGCTTTTATGCTCAGTAAAAAATCTCTGTTTGGGCGTTGAACATTTATCTCTTTTCTGTTTCCTATTTCAATTGCCATTTCTAATAGCCGGAAAGTGTGCATCATATTTTTCGCATCATAATTTTTACCATGCTTTTGTGTGTTTTCATATCTGGCTTCATTTCGTTTCTCTACCCAGTCCCAGTATTCTTTATATTCCTTGCAATATGAGGAATAGCCCTCTTTGTTAAAATACAACAATCCGACAGGTTTTTCTTCTTTTGGTATTGAACTTAAACTAATATCATTGGACAATTTGCTTTTTATGATTCCAGCATATCCCAAATTTTTATCGCAAAATAACCCATAAATATTTTTCATGTGTGGAATATTTATCAACCCACAGTCTTCCTGTTTTGTTTGCTTTATTTCAAGATATTTTAAAAGCGAAATTGAGCCTTGTTTATAGTTTACATAGCAAAAAGAAAGTATGCTTTTTCGCTCTTTATCAACAGGGTTTACAATTTTTTTTTTCAAACTTTTGGCTTTCTTAATTTGAGACAATGCAAATTTTCCAAAAGTATTTTTGCATAATTTTGAGATTATGAGTTCAGGTTTTACATTATCTAAGAGTGGGTGTTTGTGTATAATTGATGTTTTGGGAGTATTCAAAAGTTCTAAAATATTCGGATTATTTACTGACAATAATTCCATAAATCGTCCAAATTCATAATAAACAATATCGTTTGTTTCATTGCTTATTTGCGGAATATATTTCAGTCCGTAAAATTCTTCTTTGGGTAACATAAAAACACCTTTTATGTCTGTGTCAGATTCGGCAGTTTCCAATCCGTAGGCTTTGCTTCCGCTGATACATTCAAGTATAATTAATTTTTTTTCTTTGAGTTCCTGAATAGTCATTTGTTTAAAAGTATTTTTCTGAAAAATATGTTTAAATCTTCTAATTTTCCTTCAGATGCAGCTAATCTTTTTCCTTTTTCTTCTGCTTCATCTATTATAGTCTCAATATATCTAATAAGTTCTTTTTCGCCTTTGTGCAGATAACTTTCGCTAATTGTCGATTTTATAGCAATAAGTTCATTTATTCTGTTTTTGAGCTTACTTGCAATTTCCAATTCTGCAATTATTTTCTTAAATTCTATTGGTGGTATGTCTTCTTTTTCGAGTATCCACTTACAAACTGTGACTGAGCGTAAAGCATAAAAAAAACTTTTCAATTTATATTCATCTTTTTCTTGAATTTCATTTAGTTTCTTCTTAGCGATGCTCAAATAATGATGTATTGTTGAAATTTTGGAATATTGTTTTTTTGCTAATTCGTTTATTTCACTCAAAAAGTTTGCATGACTCTCATATATTATTGGTGATTGTATTCTTTCCAATAATGGTGGGTTTGATTTTTGCAACAATCTTAGGGTCTTGCGTAAATCCCAACCTGTTATATCAATTTCATTGTTGTCGAGCATCATTTCAATGCTGTCTTTTTTTTCTGTTAGTGATAAATACCAATCTTTTTTATGAACATAAATCAATCTTATATCAAAGTCGCTATCAGGTGAAGGAAATCCCCAAGCTCTTGAACCTGTCTCGCAGGCAAGCAAAATCTTAACGTCTTTCTCTGTTTCTATTTGTCTCAAATATTTATGTATTTTTTTGTTCATATTTTCTATCTTGTTATGATTGAGTGTTGTATGGAATTGGGTATTTCATTTATCACCACTTGTATCTTATTTTGAACTGTTTTGAAAAACAAAATACTTTCATTTGTTGTCGGCGGCGTAATCTACACTTGGAATTGTTAAAAAAACAACTTTCCGATTTGTTTTTTGTAAGATACTTATATTAAGTAATTAACAATGAACAATGAATAATTAACAATTTTGCTTACGCTTGATAAACAGCATAATAAAAAAACAAAAGTGTTGTTTTTATATATCGACCTACTTAGGTGTAAACTGGTCTTATAAAAATTAATAAATTACAACAATTTTAATTTACAAAAATGGGCTACCAGTTTTAAGTTAGTCACTTTTTAACCGCAAAGTTACACAAAGTTTGACGCAAAGTTTCGCTAATCTTTACTTTAATTCTATGATTAAAACTACTTGAAAAACAAGACTGTCCAACTTCTGACGGGTAGCCAAAAAATGCGTAAGCAACATTAAATAGGTCGAAGACCTTACATAAATTTTACAGCAATCCAGTTATTTTTTTCTTTTTTATCAATGAGTTTTAATTCATTCTTGTTTGCTTCATTTTCAATAATATTTAAATCATTACTATAAAAGCCACTCATTATTAAAAGCCCATTTTTATTTAAACACTTTGAATAATAATTAATATCATTCAAAAGAATATTTCTATTTATATTTGCTAAAATAATATCAAAATTTTCATCTTTTATTAAAGTTCTATCACCTTGTTTTACTTCAATATTACTGATGTTATTTAAAGTTATATTTTCTAAAGAGTTATTATATGCCCACTCATCAATATCAATTGCACAAACTTTTTTTGCACCACACATTGAGGCTAATATAGATAAAATTCCAGTACCACAGCCCATATCAAGAACAGTTTTGTTCTTAAAATCAGTTGAAAGTATATACTTAATTACTAAATAGCTTGTTTCGTGGTGTCCAGTACCAAATGACATTTTGGGGTTAATAACAATCTCATATTTACAATTGTGTTCAATATTATGAAATGAACTTTTAATAATACATTTGTTATCAACAATAATAGGCTTAAAATAGTTTTTTTCCCAAACCTCATTCCAGTTTTTTTGTTCTACAATTTTATGACTAAAATCTATAGTAGTATTATCAAATTTATTTACATCAAGCAATTTAACTTTGTTAATATCAAATATTTCCAATTTTATATATGCTTTTATATATTGTTCATCTTCTTGAAAACTTTCATAACCAATTTTTGATAAATCTTCAATTAATAAGTCCTTAACAAAATCGTGTTCACTATTTATTTTACATTTTAATTCTATAAAATTCATACAATTATTATTAAAACGGCTACCCGTTTAAAGTTGGATAAAAATACACCAGTCAGACCGTTTCAAGCGGTCTGACCGATTTGCTCTTACATATAAATTATAACTGTTTTAGTGCATAAGCAACACTAAATTAGGTCGAAGACCTTAGATTACTTTTAACTCTTTTCCTATTTTAATAAATGCATTTATTGCTTTATCTAAATGCTCAGTTTCGTGAGCTGCCGAAAGTTGTATTCTAATTCGTGCTTTGCCCTTAGGAACAACTGGATAATAAAATCCTATTACATAAATATCTTCTTCGAGCAGTTTTGCTGCAAAATCCTGTGACAATTTAGCATCATATAACATTAATGCAACAATTGCAGAGTCAGATGGTTTCAAGTCAAAGCCTGCTTTTGATAGTTTGTTTTTAAAATACTCTGTATTTGACATTAACTTGTCTCTTAAATCTGTACTTTCGTTAAGCATATCAAAAACTTTAATAGCTGCACCAATTATAGCGGGCGAGAGTGAATTAGAAAACAAATAAGGACGTGAGCGTTGTCGTAACATATCAATTATTTCTTTTTTACCAGTGGTAAATCCGCCCAAAGCGCCACCAAGAGCCTTACCCAAAGTGCTTGTAATAATATCAACCTTATCCATAACATTATGATACTCATGAGTTCCTTTACCAGTTTTGCCAATAAAACCAGAAGCATGACTATCATCTACCATTACCAGTGCATCGTATTGCTCTGCCAAATTGCAAATTTTGTCAAGTTTTGCAATATCACCGTCCATCGAAAAAACACCATCTGTTACAATAATTCTAAATCGTTGTGCTTGCGATAATTTCAACTGGTTTTCTAAATCTTCCATATTGCTATGCTTAAATCTGTAACGTTGTGCTTTGCATAAACGTACTCCGTCAATAATTGAAGCATGATTTAATTCATCTGAAATTATAGCATCTTCTTTTGAAAATATTGGTTCAAAAACACCTCCGTTTGCATCGAATGCTGCTGCATACAAAATTGTATCTTCCATACCAAAAAAAACAGCAATTTGTGCTTCAAGTTTCTTGTGAATATCTTGTGTTCCACATATAAATCTTACCGAAGACATTCCGTAACCATGTGTTTCGAGTGCTTTTGCTGAGGCTTCAACCACCTTAGAGTTTGATGATAGTCCGAGATAGTTATTAGCACAAAAATTCAAAACTTTTTGTCCTGTATTTAGAATAATTTCTGCATCTTGTGGCGAACTTATTATCCTTTCGTTTTTATACAATCCAGCTTTTTCAATTGATTTAAGCTCTTCTAATAAATGTTCTTTTATTTTTCCATACATATTAATTGCTATTTGATTAAGGTCTTCAACCTATTTAATATTGCTTATAATGTTTCATAAAATTGGCTACCCGTCAGAAGTTGGACAGTCTTGTTTATCAGGTATTTCGTAACAGGATAAAAATCAATCCTGTTAATCCTGTCAAAAAATAAAATAATGTCCAATACTATACGTGTAGCCATAAAATCCAAAATTACAATAAATATTTATATTTTAATAGTAAATTCAACTTTGGTATACTTTAAATGGTTCAATTATTCAATGATACAATTATACAATATTCTGATTAATAGCTTATAATATTTTTATAAAAATAAAATTCTTAGCCTAATTTAGTATAAGTAGGTCGATATATAAAAGCTACACTTTTGTTCTTTAATATTATGTTGTTTATCAGTCGTAAGCAAAATTGTCCATTGTTAATTACTTATATCCAAGTATATCAAAAACTTCATTTGTAGATTGCTCGTTTTTATATAGATAATCAACAAGATTACCATTTTCGTCTTTATTAACTATTATGTATTTCGGTGAAGGAATAAGGCAATGTTTTATTCCACCATATCCACTTATAGCATCTTGATATGCTCCTGTGTGAAAAAAACCTAAGTATAAAGCTTCATTATCATTATTAGAGTATTTTGGCAATAAAATTTCTTGATTAAAATCCTCTGAATTATAATAATCAAAATGGTCGCAACTAATACCTCCAATATTTACTCTGTGATATTCATTTTTCCATTTATTTATTGGAAGCAATATGAATTTTTCGTGAATCGACCATGCATCTGGTATTGTATTCATCAAACTATTATTTATTATATACCACATTTCTTTGTCATTTTGTTGTTTTTGTTCCAGTACTTTAAATATTATTGCACTAGATTCGCCAACAGTATATTTTCCAAATTCTGTATATATATCAGGTTCTTCAATATTTTCTTTGACACATGAATTTTTTATGTTTTTAATAATTTTATTTATAATTGATTTATAATCATACTTAATTCCCATATGGTTTTTTATTGGAAATCCACCTCCAAGATTAAAAGAATCTAAACTAGTACATTGTTTTTTTAATTCAATATAAATATTTAGTGCTTTTTGAAATTCACCCCAGTAATAAAGAGAGTTTTTTATTCCTGAATCTACAAAAAAATGCAACATTTTAAGTTCAATATCACTATTACTCTTTATATGCTTGTTATAAAATGGTATAATCTCCGAACTACGAATTCCTAAGCGAGAAGTGTGGTATGCAAATTGAGCTTCTTTATCAACAGCAACACGTAAACCAATTTTTATTTTATTTTTTATAGGTAATTTATTTATTCTTAGCAATTCATTTGTACTATCTAAAACTATTATTGAGTTCTTAAAGCCAATTTCGTGAAGTTTCATAATTTTGAATAAATATTCACTTGTCTTATATCCATTATGAATAATTATTCTGTTTTTATCAATTTTGTTGTCTTCAAAAAGCTTTAATATTAAATCAATATCAAAAGAAGACGATGTTTCTAAATTAGCATTATATTTTAGTGTTTCATTAACTACATGGTAATAGTGGTTACATTTTGTACAATAACAAAAATGATATTTCCCACTATAAGAGTTTTTTTCTATTGCATTATTAAACAAACCATTTGCTTTATTTATTTGTTCACCGATTTTTGGTAAATATATTAGCTTAAAAGGTGTTTTATACTTATTAATAAAATATTGAAGTGGTAAATCATTAAATGTTAGAAAATCGTTTTTAAGGTTAAATCCATTTTTAGGAAAACCATAGCTTTGTTTTATTAAATCAAAATATGAATTATTCATAATCGTATTTATAAGGTCTTCGACCTATTTAATGTGGCTTACGTATTTTTACAAACAACTGTGATATAGTTAATTATATAAAAACAAATGCCGAAAAACTTTTGTAAGACCACTTATGACAAGACAAGTAAAACAAAATGTGCAATATATTCCTTGTTTTATTTTAAAACAAATAGTTTTCTATATAAATGTAATATTTTTCATTTCACAATCCTAAGTGGTTAAAACATAGAAAAATGAGTTGTAATAATGAGTATATACAAATAATAGTAAAATTATTATTTAAACAAAAGTAATATTTCGAAAAAAAATAAAATCAGAACTTTATAATAAGTAGTCTTACAAAAGATTTTTGGGATTTATTTCTGTACAATCAGCTATATAATAGCAATATAAAAAAATGCGTAAGCCATATTAAATAGGTCGAAGACCAGAACTCACAAAAACAGTTCTTTTTTTCAAAAACAATCGCAAGTTAAAAGTT
>JAOZVK010000317.1 GCA_029938185.1 Bacteroidales bacterium
TCTGTAATCTAATTTTGCTAAATTGTTCATAAATCTAAGTTTTTAGAAATAAAAAAGCGTGATACACAACCCATCTTCCTACGAGGCACCAACAAGAACCCAACGGATAAGACAAGCTATGTTCACGCAAACTATTGCATAAACACAAGACTCGTTATTCTTTATCCGTTTAGAAATTTGTTGGTTTTCGTAGGAAAAATAAAGAGTTAACGAAATATGAAAAAAATTATATTTCGATATAATGGTTTGCTACATACACTAATTTATTTTGTTTATAATTAAAATTTCTTACTAATAGCTGTAAAGTTATATAAAAATGTTTTTGTTTGCAAAAAAAACAATAAGAAGAATGAAGTTTTTTGCATTAAAAACTTCCAAATTCCCCCCTAAACAAGTCCTCCAATTCAGCATTTAAGCCACGCCAATCGAAATTAAGGCGTTTTTCATATTTTTTCAATGCACTAATACCTTCTAATGTTTTTTTGCATAATAATTTTAAAGCATCAGTTGTATTGCAACTAATGTATTGTTTATATTCTTCTTTTGTCATCATTGGATAGGTTCTTAATTCTTTTCTATTATCAAAAGAAGTAGATTCATTTCGCTCAATATTATATTTTTCATCATTTTCAATGTCAAAAATCTGGTAAACAATTATTAATTGTTTTGCTTTTTCTTTTTTAACATATTTGTACAAATTGACTTTTTTATTTAATAAATCCTCAAAACCATGATGTAAAGTAGCACGTTTTTTATCTTTTATATCTGCACGTCTGCTACTGGTAATAAAACATAGTGCGTTTCTCTGCCGTTTCTGTTCAAGAAACATTTGATGTAATTCTACATTTGTATATTTTGATGTATCTATCATAGGTTTAATTATTTACTAACTTTATTTCCTGGACTTATTAAAAGTAATTCACCACCTTCTTTAACACGTTCAACACATTCGGGCAGTAATGAATAGGTATAGATTTTAATTTGTTCTTCTATCAATACTTCAGTCATTGTTCCTTCAAATTCAGTGATATACTCTAAGTCTTCATCATTCAAAGTAGTACTACCATCTTTACTGATAAAGAAAATACCATTGGGGTAGCGTTTTTGTTTATTAAAAGCTGTCACGCCATATCTCCATACATCACCGACATTAAGCAAAATCCAAGATTTTATTTCAGAACGACCGCCATGGGTTGTTTGAAGTATCGGATACATCCCCGTTTTTCTAACTAATAGAACATATTGCTCACAGTTTGGTAAACTCCTTTCCATTAATTGAATACCTACAATACTTTTCATGAGCTTAATAAGTGCTGACTTTTCAATTGGCAAATCTTTAACCCTATTCCATATTTCTGTATCAACTATTTCTTTACTTAGTTTTTTTATATACTCATCACTTACTTCTTTTGCAATATCTTCGCTTGCTTTTTGTGTTATTTGTTCTGCAACATGCAAATTAAACATCACATAGGCAAGTACAAAAACAAATATAAACAAAAACGTGTATTTTAAAAAACGTTTTTGCATTCTGTAATCTAATTTTGCTAAATTGTTCATAAATGTAAAGTTTTTAGAAATAAAAATGCGTGGTACACAAGCAAACCCCTACAAGAGGTATCGACAAGCTAGGCTTATAAAAATTAATAAATTATAACAATATTATTAGTTCTAATTTTATTCTTTTTTTTTTTGCAAACATACGAGGGCAAAAAACTTGAGAAATAAAAATTCAAAATACTAACCATTTTTTTTAACTAAAGAATGCTAAACATCTTATATTTAGCACCTTTTAAGTTTGTAAAGTAAAAATAAGTAGTGTATTCATAAAAAAACCATCGGGACGACCTATTGATAAGCCTGTATGGAGCAAAACAGAATGTGGGTGTGTAAATACGAAAGTCAAATTAGCTTTTGTATAAACTTCAATTACGTTACCATTTTCATAAATTTATAGTTAAATATCAATATATTACAAATATTTGATGTAACGCTATGCTAATTTTGCTAATTATATTTTTACGTTTGTATAAACTTAATAATTAGAATCTATTAACAATGATAGCCCTTATCTAATGAGTTTTAACAAAATACAATATGAAAGCATATAAATTATTATTACTTATTATAATTATTCTAATATCGTGTAAGAAAAATGATAAAGAAGAATTGCCAATCGAACAAGAAGTATCATTTTATGAAGGATTGCCTGCAAATTGGAAAACTACAGAGTGGGAACTTGATTATATGACAGGATATAAAGATGCGGTATCATTAAAACCAAAAAAAAGTGAGGCTGAAGTTGTAGCTTTATATGAGTATTATAATGAAGGTTATATATCTTTTTTTCTAAAAAATAGCTCCGATAACTTTCCATTACTATTTTATATAGACGGCACTTTGATTGGTGAGTGGTTTACAAAAGGCGATTGGAAAGAGATTAAGTATTATGTAGCTGCTGGAAAACATGTATTTAAATGGGTAAATAAAATAACAGATATTAATATTGACCTTGTGAAATTTTCAGAAAATTCTAATGTTCTTGCAATCGGCAAACATATCAAGGTGGCATAATATACTATCTTGACTCGGATAATAATCATGGTTTTATTGCTGCAAAAGAAGATGCCGAAAGTACCAACCAAAGTAAATAAGGTCTTCGACCTATTTATAGTTGCTTACGCATTAGTGCAAAGATAATTTAATCAGGAATTTACGAATAAGTAAATGTCGAAAAACTTTTGTAACACTACTTATCAATGGGGTGCGTAGATACTTATTTGGGAGCAAATAGTATTTTCAATGGAACAAATAATACACAAACAATAAATAATTCTTGTACTGATAATAATATTGCAGCCAAACTATGTACAAGTTATTCTGTGAACGAAAATGATAATACATATTCAGATTGGTATTTACCTGCAATTGATGAAATAAATTTACTGTATCAACAAAAAAATGCAGTTGGTTTTTCAACAGATGAATATTATTGGAGCAGTACAGAAAATGGAAAATTATATGCTTGGCAACAAAACTTAAAAACAGGAGAGGGCAATTATACTTACAAAAAAAATCTATTAAAAATTATTAGAATACGTAAGTTTTAATCTGAATTAATAAAATGTATATAATTATATATGTGATATTTAAACAATAAAAATTATTTAAAAGAATAAATATGAAAAAAAACATCTTAATATTATTATTTCTCATGATAATGGGAAATATTTTCTCACAAAATGAGTGGTTTGCTTATTTTAAATTTGGAATGAGTAGTTATATAAAATATAGTGAAATGGACAACAATCCTCAAAAAAAAGGTTTGTATACTCCCAAAGGATATTTTGATTTATTTTCAGTTAATGAAGTTGATGTAAAAACAGATGAATCGTCTTTGTTTCCCACTTCGTCTACAAATTTTCCAGTAGGATTTTATGTTACAGCACCTTTTTTAATTACATCAGGTATTGAATATCAGCCTGTATCTATTAGAAATAAATACAGAACTGCAATATTAAACGATGATGGCTATTACTATTATCTTAATGAAATGAACACTATACATTCAATTTCGATACCTTTATTTTTTGATACTCGTCCATTTTTTAGCAGAATTCGATTTCTTAAAAAAATAAGTATTTATGGAGGAGTTCGTTATCATTTCAATTTACAAAATTCACAATATCAAAAAGTAAGTTGGGAAAAAGAAGAATCTAAATTACGAAGTTCAAAACTAACAGATAACGAGTTTGTTAAAAGCAACATATCCTTTGCATTTGGAATTAACATTACATTTATAAACTTAGAATTATTATATATGCCCAACCCATTTTTAAATACAGAATTTGTTGATATATATGGCAACAAACCTTACGAAAATATGCAAGGCGGAATTATAAATGTCTCTATATCTATTACATTAGGTAAATTATACCATAAAAATTAATGATATTATATATTAAGTAATTGACAATTGATAATAAACAATTGATAATTTTGTTTACACCAGAATTACAATAAGTTACAACTTTACAAAGTGTCGATTTTATATGATAACCTACTTATAAGTAGTCTTACAAAAGTTTTTTGACATTTATTTTTTGTTAAATTACATATTATTAGAATATTAATACAATGCGTAAGTAACATTAAAAAGGTCTTTGACCTCAAATAAATATAAATAATTTAAAAAAAAGTATTATGAATAGAAAAGTAATTTTTACAATATTTTTAGCATTAATTTTTTCCATTACAGCTTGTAAAAAAGATGAAGATGTTGATACTAAAGGTGAATTTGATACATCGGAAGATGGTAATATAGTTATCGAAAATCATTCAAACCATGCGCTGGCTTTATATCACAATGGAGTATGTATTAAAAAAATACCAAATAGTTCAACAGATTTTTCTATTTGGCTGCCCAATCCATCAGACCAAACATTTGATTTACAAATATATAAATATGATGATGTTTCTGATGATTTTTCTAAAACTCCGGATATTACAAATATTTATAAAAGGTGGAGTATTAATTTGTCTAATTCAAAAGAAATAGAAAAACGTGTAACCTGGCATATTACAAGTAGTAGTGCTGAAATAAATTCGGGTACATTAAAATTTTCATATGTAGGAGGAACCGATTTACAGGTTGATGTATTTATTAACAATAAAAATGGAGCAAAAATTATTACGTTAAAACCAGGCGACCAATATGAAAACATTGTAGGAATCGACTATGGTGCTTATACTATGCATTATAGATATTGGATATCAGACCCCAACACTGGAGAATCATCAGAAATAAAAGGTTGGCTTGAAAAAGAAATGGTTGCAGGTGCAGAGGTTAATATATGGAATGTTATAAATACTAACAGACCAGAAGCTCATTTATTTATACCTCATTTCAATAATAATGGTGATAATGATAAATGGGGCATAATAAAAATAACAAATCAATATCCTGTCCCTATTGTGATTTCGGCAAATGGTGTTAATATCGAAAAATTAATTTACCTTGATGGTAACACACAGGCTGCATCAATTCTGCAATATGGCGATGCAATAGAGTTTATATTAGATTCAGATGAATATTTATTAGAAGCTCGCACACTTACCTCTTCCACTGTTTTGGCAAGGGCAAATATTAATTTAGGAAAAGGAAAAGACGCAAAAGTTACATGGAAAATTTTTGTTGATGACGATGGTAATGTTGATTCTGAAATCACTGGAGCTAATCAGTAATGAGTTAAAAACTAAAAATTTGGGCTTTATACCCGAATATTTTTAAACTGTGTAGTCAAAAGTTTGTCCTATCTGACTTTTGATTGCACAGGTAAGTACTATTACAAAAGTTTTTCGACATTTATCTATTCATAACTTACTGATTAAATTGTCTTTGCACTAATGCGTAAGCAACTATAAATAGGTTGAAGACCTTAAAATATTTACACTTTAAATTTCAATATAATGAAAACAAACATTAAAACCTCAATAATTGCACAAATACTGATACTATTTATTTTCCTTTCATCATGTGAATATAAGGGAAGTGATGTAGAAGATGGTAGTTATACTTTTTTTGATATAGAAACAGAATTACAAACAAAAATAGATTATGATGGAAATCTACAAATTAATAATACAACAAATTTTAGACTTTATTTATATGTAAATGACAGCATTTTCAGACTTATTCCTGCTAATAATAGTTATTACCTTGTTAATATTCCAACAAGTGGTGGGCAAGCAATTAATTTAAAGTTATTTGAAAAAACAAGTTTAGAAAAAAAAGAATTACGTAACCCTCCTAGTCAAAAAGTATTTAGACAATGGAATGTTGTTCTTCCTGAAAATACATGGCAAAATACACGCGTTGTTTGGGAAGTAAAAGAAGTAGATGGAGGAACTGACAAAGCAGATGTAAATTTCACGTATCCTTCGATTGATGGTGATGGAAATATGAACAAATATGTGGTTGATGTTTTTTTAAATAGCAAAAGTGGAACAAAATTAACATCAATAAATCCGGGTGGAGATATTTCAATCAAACTCGACTATGGCTATCAAGTTTTACTTTTCAGATATTGGATAGATAATGGAACATCAGGAATCTTAGAAAAAGGTTGGGTCGAAAAAAAACCCAATGGAGTATCTTATGGTTTGGTTTTAAATTCCTTTTCTAAAAAATCAGAATTTGATATACCTACATATTTTGAACGCTATCCTCAAGAAACAGGAACAATTGATATTGACAATAATACAGAAACAACAGTCTATATTAAAGCTAATGGACAATTGTTAGAAAATTTTATAATACTTGAAGAGGGTGAATCAACTGACGGTATGTCATATATTGCAGGAGGAGCTAAAAATAATAAATTAACACTGCCTATTGGTACATATAAATTTGTTGCAATAATTCCAGAAAGTGGAGCTGAAGTATACTCAACTACTCTAAAAATTGAACTAAACAAAAAAACGGAATTGATAATTGAATAGTAAAAACATGATAGTAAATCTTTGTCAAAGTTCTTATTTTTAATTGAATATCTTAAAATTTTTGGCTATTTGCGTATGCTTGGACATTTGCAATATCGTGGCACGATAACATACTTTTAATAATCATAAATACTTTAGAATGTCAGGATAAGAATTTAGAAATGCGTGTTTTAAACAAAGTATCCAATTTCGTAGGCTGATCGGAGTTGAATCTGGTGTTTCTCAATATATTACTAATAATTAAATAAAAAATATTTCGTACCTACGGCACTAAAATTCTATACATTATTATAAGCCTTGCCCTAGGCTTATAAAAATTAATAAATTACAACAATATTATTAGTTCTAATTTTATTC
>JAOZVK010000318.1 GCA_029938185.1 Bacteroidales bacterium
GAAATAAAAAAACATTTTAGGAACTAATAAAAAACTGAAATAAGCTATTTTTGCTCGTATTTTTATAAGACCAGGTCATGCCTAAAGGCATTTATGTAATTGGCTTGTTATCAGCCCACGATTACCATCGTGGGTTACCAATAGGTCATCGCTTTGCGATTTTATTGACTTTATGGATGGACACTAATTATTAACACCCCAGTCGAAGACCTTATGTTTTTAAATAAGCATGCAGTTTACAAAAAAAATGTCGATTTTATATGATGAACTACTTATTGCTAAAACTTTCTTCTTATTTTTTTTCTACAAAGAAAATAATTTTATCTTTGTATCAAATACTTTTGACGAAAAACTTTTGTAAGACGACTTGGTCTTGTATATTAGATAATTCGTTTAATGTATATCAAATTTTAAAAGAAAAAAAATGAGAAAAATCTCTGCAACATATATCTTTCCTGTTTCAAAAAAACCTTTGAAAAATGGAATATTAATATTAGATGATGACAATAGAGTAGTTGAGTTAATCGACACCAAAGGAAAAATAAAAGAAATTGCTGGACTTGAATATTATAGTGGTGTCATTGTTCCTGGTTTCGTAAACACTCATTGCCATATTGAATTATCCCATTTAAAAGGAAAAATTGAAAAATGTAACAGCTTAGAAGATTTTATTAGCAAGCTAACTAAAATAAGAGCTGCTGATAATTCGACAATCAAACAAGCAATATATAAAGCAAACGAATTATTGATAAAAAACGGAGTTGTTGCTGTTGGCGATATATCAAACAATTCGCTTAGCTTAAAAACTAAAATAAGAAGCAAAATTAAATACCATACTTTTGTTGAGGTTTTTACACAAGATGATAAAATGGTAAAGAAACGATACAAAAAAGCAATAAAAATATATAAAAAATTCAAAAAAAATAATTTATCAACATCAATTGTACCCCATTCTCCATATACTGTATCTGAAAAATTATTCAAAAAAATATCAAGACATTCTTATCAAAATAATTCAATATTATCAATACATAATCAGGAAAGTAAACACGAAAACGAGCTTTTTGTAAATAAAACTGGAGTATTATATGATACTTTAACAAAAATGGGCGTAGATTTTTCAAAATTTAAAATTACTGGAAGAAACTCATTACCATCTATTTTGCACTATATACCCAAAATTAATAAAACTTTATTAGTACACAATATATATACAATATTAGATGACTTGGAATGGGCAACAGATTATATAAAATATTTATACTGGGTTGTTTGTCCAAGTTCAAATTTATTTTTAGAGGGACGTATAGCTAATTTGGAAATGTTTATTGAACAAAATCAAAAAATCACAATAGGAACTGATAGTTTAGCATCAAATTGTGGTTTATCAATACTCAAAGAAATGAAAATTATATTGGAACATTTTCCTCAAATACCTTTCGATGATATTTTGAAATGGGCAACACTGAATGGTGCCGAAGCTTTGGATTTTAATAAAGAAATTGGAAGTATTGAAAAAGGCAAAATTTCTGGAATTAACCTTATTGAAGGTTTTGATTTCAAAAATATGAAAATAAATAAAAATAGTACTGTTCGTAAAATTGTTTAAATAAAAAACTACCTTCGTAAGATTTAATACGACTAATTACCAGTGTTACACCTGAGGGTTTTTTTCATATGATAGTAAGTGAACAACTGGTCAGCGATAGGTGAAAAACACCTGCCCAGCGCAGTAAACTATCTAATTTTAGGTGGGATAGGATAGTCTTATAAAAATTAATAAATTACAACAATATTATTAGTTTTTATAAGCCCACTTTCAGGGCAAAAAACTTGAGAAATAAAAATTCAAAATACTAAGCATTTTGTTGAACTAAAGAATGCTAAACATCTTATTTTTAGTATCTTTTAAGTTCGTAAAGGAGAATTAATTAAAATTTAAAATCAAGCGTATGACAGTAGCTTATAAAAAAAAATAAGTAATTAACAATGAACAATGGATAATTAACAATTTTGCTTACGCTTGATAAACAGCATAATAAAAAAAACAAAAGTGTTGTTTTTATATATCGACCTACTTATAAGCCATATTAAATAGGTCGAAGACCTTACTTATTAACAAGCTTTACCTTTCAGTAAAAAATAATTATCAGTTTTTTCAATGGTAATTCCAAATGTATTAGATATAACTTCAAGAATTTCGCTTAGTTTAGCATTTTTAAAAGTTGCTGTAAGTTTACATGATTTTAGTTCGTTGTTTTCAAGCTTAATTTTAGTATAAAGCACCCATACATATGTTTTTTAGACATTTACTTATTTATAACTCTTTGATTAAGTTGTTTTTATATTAATGTGTAAGAAACTATAAATTGGTCAAAGACCTTAATCTATTATTTGCTAAATCAATTATATTTTCATCTAAAATAGTCTTATAATTATCTTTAATCCATTTATTTTCAGGAATAAAATGCCATACTGTTCCTTTGTTTGTAGGTTTTATAGTACCTTTTACTTTTTTCCCTTGTACGTCTAAAATTTTTATTCCTAATATTAAAGAGCCATAATCCATAGTTTCCGAGAAAGTAAATATTATTGGTTCTTTTGTTTCCAGCTTTGCTTTTGATTGGCTTAATAATACTGGAGATTCCATATCAATAGCGGTTGCAATAAATGTTTTTTTATATTCATTTATCAATTTTCTTCCATATTTATCATACAAACTGTCAGTAATTACAATACTGTATTCTTTACCTGTAAAAAATGCAGGTCTTATTTTATTGTCTGGATTATGCCCACCAAGTATTAGTCCGGTAGGATGTATAATTACAGCAAAATGTCGTGACGATAACCATTTCATTCTTTTTTCATTCCACATTATTTCTTTGTCTCCTTCATATATTTTTATGCTGTAGTTAACTTCCTTGCTTTGTGTCATATCTCCAGAAAAAAGAAACTGAAAGAATAATATATTATACGGAATACTATCTTGTAAAGGATAACATGAAAGAACTTTTGTTTTTTCATTGGGAATAACAATTTTTGGTGTTATGAATCTTAATTTTTCAATACAAGAATCAATATTTGTTTGTATTTCAAATTCTAAATCGTATCCAAAATCAAACATTGGTGTATATACTAGAAAATTATCTTTTAATGAATACCTACCTGTTACCTTTCTGTTACTTACATTACCGTCATCTTTTATTTTGTACAGATACAATATTTCTTGTCCTTCTTTTAAACTTATATTTTCTTTGTCAACAAAACTCTTTTTTATAAAATCTTGTGTAAGTCCTGTTTTAATGGTCGGTTTTAGGCTAAGTTCGTTTTCTATTATGATATTATTTTTTATTTTATTACTCCCACAAGAGGCTATAATAAAAACTACTGATAAAATTAAAAGAAACTTATTTTTCATTTTATATTTATTTTTTTGTACTGGTTTGTTGCATATTGCCTGTTTAAAACCGTCGGTGTGGCTTCAAGCCACGCCGTCAGTAGTCTACTATATTATTAATATTCTGGTATTTGCATTTTCGCAATTAACTATATGATAACAGTTTGTAAAAACGCATAAGCCACATTAATTATAGAAGACCTTATTTACATTGCAAGCAAGCTTAATTTATCGGTATTGTCTAATACTAAAAGATGTGTACTATTATAATTTGACATTATTTCGTATGTAGCTGCTGAATATTCTTTAATATCATTATCGGTAAGTCCTGTTGTTATCTTTGAAGGACAGCATTCATACATTGCTTGTCTGTTTTCATTTAGTTTAGTCGAACTTGTTATACTTCCATCAATAAAATGCTCACCTATTCTTTGAATTTTGCTTGTATACAAAGAGAACATAAAAGTTTTGTTTCCTGTATTTACAGACACTACCTTTTTGGGTAAATCGCCGGGATAATAAAAATATTCAATAACTTCCAAAGTCCCTGCTCCAGTTAAATCAGTAATAGGTAAAGTAAAACCAGGTGCACAAGTAGTTATCCCCATTATCCGTTTACTACCATTCGAGGTTTCTCCATAGCATATATAATCTAAGGGAGCTCCAGTATTATATTTATTATCCCAGTTACTTTTAAACATTGATGTTTTTTGATTTGTAGATTGTCCGTTATGAGCAAATGGTGCTGTAAAAAACGCAAGTTCGTCACTGTTATAGGAACCTGAAGAGACAAATAATTTGTTATCACCAAAAGTCATATCACTAACAGTTTTATTTTCAGAAAATACAGACATTGAAATATAATCAATACTGCTAAAATCAAGAGCAGTTATAGTCGCTCCAGCATTTGTAAGTTTTACGATTGCTGTATTTGTTGGATTAGAACTATCATCTCCTACCAGCATGTATATAGCTTTGGAAATAGAATTTACTTCAATATTTGAAATATAAGCATTTGTCCAGCCCAAGGTAGTTGCAATATTTGCTTGAATTCCATTTATATCTGTACTTATTGTATTGTTAGTTAAATCTTTTGCATTATTATCTTTAATATCGACTGCATAAATTTTATTTTCACTATTATTTGCAAAAAGTAATACCACATCTGTACCATTTGATGCAAGTGTGAAATCATTTATTTTTTTTCCTGAAATGTCGCCATTTTGTATTTCGCTTAATAAAGTATTGGTTAATGGTTGAGCTTTTGTTATGGAAACTATCCAAGCTTGGTCTGTACCATTTTCAGCTTTTACCGTATAAGTTACTGGATTTGTAAAATTTTGTTTTCCTGTAGGTGTAATTGTTGCATTCTCGGAAATTGTAATACTAGGTTCTATAACAGTAATATCTGTACCTTCATTAATTTCACATGTAACTGTGTGAGAGTTAGCATCTATGTTTGCATTTCCAGTTTGTCCGGTTACACTAAAAGTTAATATGTCTTTGTTTACACTTTTTTCTTTTGCAATTGTTACTTTCCATTTTTGCTCACTGTTATCTTCGGCTATTACAGTATATATCAGTGGATTTATTTCACTATTAGTAAAATCTTGTTTTCCGCCAGGTATTATTTTTGATTTAGCTGAAATGCCAATAATAGGCTCTATACTAGTTAAATCTGTATTTTCAGGTAAAGTTATTTTTATTGTAAATGTATTTACATCAATTTCTGCAACTGCCGCTTGATTTTCGATTCTAAACGTTAATATATCTTTCTCTGCACTTTTTTCTTCGTCTTTCTTGCATTGAGTAACAATAGAAATACTTAATACAAATAAAATAATTCCGATACTTCTTAATAAATTTTGTTTCATTTTGTATAAAGTTTTAATTTATAATTAAAAAATAATTTATATATTCATTTATATGCGTTGTATGTTGTTGTTTTTAAAAAAAGTAGTACGCCCACCTAAGTTTGGACTTGGATACTTATCAACAAGTTGCACCTGTTTGGTGAAAACACCTGCCGAAAGCAATGAAGTATTCAACTTTACGTGGGTAAGTACTGTTACAAAAAAATTCGATATTTGTTTTTATAACTTGCTGATTATATCGACTTTGTACTAATGCATAAGCCACATTAAATAGGTAGAAAACCTTATTTAATTTTCAATTTTTTAAGTATTTTTTTAGGTATTGCGTTTTTGTGAACCATAACTGAGATTGTTTTATATAAAACAAAAGCTTCTGATGCATAAAAATAACCTTTATATTTATTAGTCTTTCCCCATGAATTTTTTACAATATAATATTTATTACCCTTCTGATCTTTTGCTTTTCCCAATATAAGCATAGCATGATCGTCAGTGGTTTGGTAATTATCAAAAGCATCTTGACGCATTTCCTGAGTAATTGTTTTTTCTACTCCGGGTTTATCAAATTTATATAAAAGCTTATCTTTTTCTCTTTTTGAAAGTTTTTCCCATTTTGCTTTTTCCGAACCGTTCATTTCTTTAAGGTCGTGGTCTGGTATAATTGCTATCCCATTTCTATACGAAAAACCTTTTTCACTTACATCTGATGCCCAGCCTACTGGATATTTATTATCTAATGCATTATCAATTATTTCTTTTAGTTCATTTAAACGTACATTGTAAACATAATCCCACATCCAATTATCAGGAATTTCGATAATAAATTTCGAATAGAATGGGTGATGTGTATATGAACCAAGTTCAACATAATCATTAATATTTACTCCAATAATCTCTTTTGCAAACGATTTTGGTGAATAAGTATTCCCATTATAATCAAATTTTTTTGGCTGAACACCAAGATATGCATCTAAAATACTGTTAAATCCATTTTTCCATGCTGTGGATAATTTTCTGTTTTTGTTTTTAATAACGCTTTTAACATAATTCGAAAGAATTTCATCAAGCTCGCCATGTACATGGTTCGATTCTCCATATTGCAAACCATTACAAACTAAATCGGGTACCATTCCATAGTTTTTAATAACATAAGTTACATCATGAAAGGCTCCGCCACCACCAAAATTAAAATGCCCATGCATTCTGACAGCTTTTACGGCTTTGTCCATATAGCAATGTCTAACTACAAACATTTCAGACAAATCCGGTATTTCTTTTTTTCCCATTCTTACCATTTCTGCTTCAATAAAAGCCAAACCCGAAAAGCTCCAACATGTTCCCGAACGGTTTTGATTTTTTACAGAAGTAACTTGTAATCTAAATTCATCAGTAAATTTATATCCTTCTTGAGAAAATGACTTAAAAGAAAAAAGTACAAATATTACTACAAAAATATAATTTATTTTTTTCATATTTATTTTGTTAAATTAGTATTTTAGGCTACACGTTTAGTATTGGACATTATTTTATTTTTTTGACAGGATTTACAGGATTAACAGGATTG
>JAOZVK010000319.1 GCA_029938185.1 Bacteroidales bacterium
ATACCGTTTATTATATATCTTGCGTAAGCAACATTAAATAGGTCGAAGACCTTAGGTAAGTAGATAGCTATATTAAAACAACACTTTTGTTTTTTATATTATGCTGTTTATCAAGCGTAAGCAAAATTATTCATTGTCCATTATTCATTGTTAATTACTTATTATTATTCAATATTTTTTATAATTGTATCATTGAACAATTGAACCTTTTAGATGGCTACCATTCAGAAGTTGGACAGTCTTGTTTATCAGGCATTTCGTAACAGGATAAAAATCAATCCTGTTAATCCTGTAAATCCTGTCAAAAAATAAAATAATGTCCAATACTATACGTGTAGCCTTTTAAAGTGTAATAATAAAAAAAACCTCAAAAATTTAAAGTTTAACTAAAAATTTTTAAAGTTACATATTGTAATTAGTGTTACAAAAGTTTTCTGGCATTTGTTTTCATGTAATCAATTGCATGACAGCTGTATATAAGAATGCGTAAGCCACTTTAAATAGGTCAAAGACCTTATTTTTTTCAAATTTAGCTGATATTTTCTTTTCTTTCTGAATATAGTTTTTTGGCTCCATAGCCAATACCAGCTATAAGTAATATCCCTAAACCTCCATCAATTGGTATATCCTCAGGTGGTGGTGGTGGTGGTGGTAAAGCCATCACTGTTTCAGTAAATTCAGGCAAAAATGTGAGTATTAATATGAGTAGTAATATATAAATAATTTTATTCATTGCTTTTCTTTTTTTCAAAAACGTACTATTATTAAAAAAATTAAAAATTTGTTTAAATACTGGTAAATATTAAATAACAAAATTCATTCCTTTTTATCAACCAATTTTTTTTATTACATGTTTACTATTAGATAATACGATGCTAGAGTACTTTTTGTTTCATTATGATAAGATATTTTTGACTATTGATAATATTTTTTTTTAATTTAATTAAATATGATATAAATATTATAAATTACAAAACTACTTAAAAAATAATGGTTTATAATTAGACTGGTATCAACAAGTGTATGTTGCTTATATTAAGTTTTTCTTTTTATAATTATTATAAACAAGCTGTTTTCTTTGATAAATGACTTGGTTTTATACATGAATAGACGATATCTTACCAGCTAAGGTCTTCGACCTATTTAATGTGGCTTACGCATTTTTGTATATTGTTATTATTTAACTAATTATACAAATATAAATGCCGAAAAACTTTTGTAAGACTACTTATTCTATGCTTTTTCCTAAAGAATTTTGGCATTTTTCATTTATCGCTTGACACTTTTGGGATTTAAAACCTTTTTTTTTGTTTTAACCTTAGTAGAAATAAAGTTTAATTGTCATTATTAACCTTATTACCTTATTTAAACAATTATAAATAAGGTAATAAGGTTTAAGAAATTTTGGTCATATTTATTTTCTATTAAGGTTTAAAATAAAAAATAAGGTTTTTAAGAATAAAAAAAGTGTCAACTACTTTTTGTAATTTATGAAAAATGCCAGAATTTTATTATTTTCGATTGTAAGTTTGTTTAAAAAGTAAAAATAATTATGTTCCTTTACAACATTTTTTGCCTATTAAGAATAGAGTTTGTTTTCTGAAATACAGCTGATTGCGTGTAAATAAACAACGATATCAAGTAATAGAAAGTGTTAATTTGCTTTTCCATAAGATTTTGCTTTAAGTTTAAACCATTTTACTTTTTTCGATTTTATTACTTTGTAATTATCATTAATAATATCTTTAAGTTTAATTTGCCACATTGATATAATATCATCTCTGGAAAAAATATCGTAATCAAAAATGTAAAGTTGTATGTTTTCTGTTTTTTTGTAATGATATAAAACACATGATTCTGCTCTATGGTAAACATTTGTATTTTTAATAACTTTTGATTTCCAATATTTTTCTTCTTTAGGATATGCTACACTCCAAAACAAATCGGCATTACCTTTATTGATAAATGAAAAATCCATACCTTTTGATTGATTTATTGCAAAACCATCAGTAGAAATTATTGTTTTGTATATTTGTGGTACGTTTACATAAAACTCAACCTTTGCATTTACTTCAGGTTTTTTTACTTTAATAGTTTTATAATAATCTTCAGAGTTTGCTTTTGTTCCATAGAAATAGTCTTGATATATGTAAAGTGTAATTTTTTGTTTTCCTTTTGGCAGATTATATAATGAGTAATACGGAATAGATAACTTTAACCTATATGTACTTTTAATCATATCCTTTTTGTTTCCAACAAAAGTCATTTTTGAAGTATCATTTCTATACTTCCAAGCCGATATATTTTGGAACTGTTGGCTTAATCTTATTAATTTATTGTTATGATAAAAACCTAACAAAAATTTTGTTTCCGACAATGTATCATTAGTTTCGTTTACTGGAAACTTGTAATTTGAAGGAAACTTAAACTTAAAATTTACTGAAAAATATTTTTTATACTTAGTAATTTTTAAGGTAACATTTTTTTTATTAAAAAACTTTGATTTTTTCAATACTTTATAGTCCTGAGAATTAGAACAGGATACTATTGCAACTGAAAGAAGTATGAAAAAAAAATATTTAGCAAAATTTATCTTAGTTGAAAAAAAAATTATAACCTTTTCCATTTATCTTTATATTTATTTATAAAATATGAGTACCATTTATTGTTCTTAGTATATTTACTTATAGTTTTGTTTATGTCAGTTTTAGGATTTTTTGAGTATTTATATTCAGCAAATTTTTCAGCGAGTAGAATTTGAGTATCCTTTGTTCTTGATTTACCATAATTATATTTTTTTAGTATTGATAATAATCTAAATGCTTTTTTGAATTTCTTTTTATTAACAAAATATGGTATCGAATAATTTATAAAATCTTCGTGTTTAGTTTTAATAAATCTATATAATGATTTGTGTTTTATTTTGTATACTGTTAACTTATTATCTTTAAAGTATTTTATAGAATTTATATATAATTTCATTGCCTTTTCATATTCATTAGCATTAACAAGTATGCTGGCTTTCTTAATCATTTTTTTATAATAAACTATTTTTTCAATACTTTTTTTGAGAAAAATCGAACTATCAATATTTATTTTACATTTTTTATTACTATTTTTTATAGCTATTGATTTATTTAAAACGTCATCGGCATCTAAAAAAAACTTATTGCCAATTAGTTGTTTTGCAGTATAATAGTAGTTATGGTATTTTATCTGAAGATTAATACAATTATCCTTATATATTTTTTCGTTCAGTCTGTTCATTTCCAATATAAGTTCCATATTATTAAAAATACGATATTTTCTTTGGATTTTTAAAGCTGCATAGTAAATATCTTGTGCATCTTTCTTTCTTTTTTTATTTATCATACTTTCGGCTTCAGTAATTTTGATATAAATTATTGCCGTAGCTATATCTCTACTTACACTATCAATATTTACTGCTGATTTTGCATTAAGCTTGGTTTCAAAAACTTTTGCTTTGTCCAATTTTTTTAAAGCTTCATCGAAATTGTTTTTTTTGAATTGTGTAATTCCTTCATTAACAAAATTTATACATTTTTTATTTCCAATCCATGCAATAAGAAATTTTCCTTTATCAGTTTCTTTTATGTTATGTTTGATTCTGTAATCACTTGCTTTAAATAGTAACATTTCTGCTTTTTCGATTCTATTTTTATTGAACTCATTTTCAGCTAATTCTATTTTTGTGTTGTAAATTCCTGTATGTGAATTATATACTCCTTTTTCAACTTCATTAGTACATTTCAAAAATGCATTAACATTACATATTCGTTTTGCATTTTCGTATTCACGCATTGCCAAAGAATATTTATTAATACTCAATAATTCATCACCTTTCGAAATATAATCATAATATACACGTATGGTTTTTTGATGTAATTCTTTTTTTGACTTTAAAATATTTGAATGTTTGCTTATAAGATTACCTGTTTTTATTAAAACCTTTTCGGCTTCAAGTATTCTATTGTGTAGAATAAAGAAGTCCGATTCTTTTATGTAATCATTATATTTTGTAATTATTTCTTTATTATTTTGTGAGTAACTATTGAAAATAGTTATAAATAATATTGCTATATAAATTGATATTTTGTACATATTACACATTTTTAGGATATTGATAGTTTATTATTTATATTAAAAGCAAAATAAAAGTATTATTAAGGAAAAGAAGAATTATAAATTACGAATTAGTTTACACCTAAATATAAGTATCTTACAAAAAACAAATCGGAAAGTTTTTTTAAAACGATTCCTAAAAATAATAATTTTTGTAATAATAATCATAATAATATACGCTAAAAATTATAATAAGTTGCAATTAAGTAGGACATAGTACAAAATCGACACTTTGTAAAGTTGTAATTTATTGTAATTCTGGCGTTGCACCATTGCACCATTGCACCATTTAAAGTATAGCATAATGCTTAGAATCTCCCCATTCTCCATATCCAATTTTATTTCCAGTCATATTTACTCTAACTTCTAAACAGTTTGTACAATCATCAGCACCTTCATCAATACATGGTTTGTTTTCATATAGTTGATAGTCACTTCTATTAGTTGGTGTTATATTGGGCATTATTATATTTGCACCAATTTTTATAGCTTTTTCTCTTCCAACAGGGTCAATTGCTTGAAGTGCGGTAGCTGCTGCTATATTAATATTTTTCATCATTATTCTAAGAATAGCAATCATTTTTATAGTTAAGTCAAATCTTTCACTTAGTGGAAGTAAGGATTCTTTGTATTTAAACAAAGGTGTTTGTTCATGTTCAATATATGGACCCATACCTACCATATCAATATCAAAATTTTTGAAAAATAATAAATCATCAGCAAGATGTTCGTAGTTTTGAAAAGGTAGACCAACCATAATTCCTGTACCTGTCTGATAACCTATTTTTTTTAGTAGTTTAAGACAGTTAATTCTCCTATCAAAATTGTGATGTGAGTTTTTAGGGTGTATCTTTTCATACAATTCTTTATTACTTGATTCTATTCTAAGCAAATATCTATGAGCACCATTTTCATACCATTTTTTATAAACATTCTCATTTTGTTCTCCTAATGATATTGTTATTCCTATTTTGTTATTAGTAATTTTTTTTGCTTTAATAAGCAATCTATTTACTTTATCAATAAATTTACTATCTTCCCTTTCGCCAGCTTGCATAACAATTGAACCATATTTATTATCATATGCAAATTTTACTGCATTTATTATTAAATCGTCATCAATCTCAAAACGATTACTTTCTTTATTTGCAGCTCTAATTCCACAATAATAACAATTTTTTGTACATTTATTCGAAAATTCTACTAATCCTCTATAGTATACTATTCTCCCAACATGTAAATTTTTAACTTCTTCTGACTTTTTAAATATTTTTTTTGAATTTTCTTTATCAGCTTTTAATAAAAATATTATATCATTTCTACAAAGTTCTTTTTTATTTAATATTTCGTCTATTTTCATTTTTTTGTGATTTATATAATCTTTGATATTCTTTAATATACAGATAACAAGCTACTTTAATAGCTAAATTTATAATATAATGAAATACCAATATTATTGTTAAATTGTAGGGTAGGGGATATGCTTAGATTTTTTGAACATGCATTTTTTTTAATAATTAATTTTGTAATATAGTGAGATATTACGGCAGATATAAAAATATCCGATGCCCAATGTGCATTATCATGTACTCTTGATAATGCTGTTATTCCAGCTATTGTGTAAATAATTGGAGGTACAACTTTTATATGTTTATATTCTTCGGCAATAACAGTTGATAGTGCAAAAATAGTTGTAGTATGCCCCGAGTAAAATGAATTGTATGTGTAAATTTCAGAAAAATTGAATGGTTTCCATCTATTATATGATTCGCCAGACCACGGACGGGCTCTACCAAATGCGTATTTAGGAATTTGATTAATTAAACCTGCAATAATTATAGATTCTAATGATAATAGTGCAACTCTTTTAGCTTTAGGTTTTTTAAATGCTAATCCGTATAAATATATTGGAACAGTAATTATAGCAATTTTTCCATTGCCCAAATGTTCGAGTCTCTGAGATATTTTATCTGATGTTAAATTACGTTTTTCTTGCGACCAATTTTTTAGGTTTTGGTCAATTCCAAAATAAACACCTGAAGCTGCAATAAAAATGCATCCGGTTGCTATCCATTTTTTTTTTGATGTTTTAAATGGTGAAACTGCAATAGCTTTTGTATCATACCAATATTCTTTTAAATAATCTAAGTTTAGCTCGGTTTTTTCAAAACTATTTTTAATTGTTTCGTTGTTTATTGAATCATTATTTTGTAAACTATTATGATTTTTAGTTATTTGTATTAAAGTATTGGTACGTAGTGTATCAAAAATTTGTGATTTGAGTTCATTAATATTAAATACTAAAACAATTCCTAAAAAAATAAAATAGCTTATTATGTTATATCTCACTGTAATAATATTTTAAGGTCTTTGATCTATTTAACAACGCTTTCGCTTGATGTTTAACTATATGTATTTCATTAAGTAAGTATTATACTATATTGATGAAATTTTGTATGGAGCATACATTTAATAATGTGTGCAGGTATATAAAAACCGAGCCAAAGTTAGATATAATTATTTAGCTTTTAAAACACTTTTATATAGGCTATATTAAAAAAGTTTAAATTATTCAATAATACAATTATTAATATAAAAAATACAATCTAATAATATTGGGCATTTTTCATTTATCGCTTGACACTTTTTGGATTTAAAACCTTATTTTT
>JAOZVK010000320.1 GCA_029938185.1 Bacteroidales bacterium
TGCTTCCCCAACGTGGGCATGGTTGCTGTTTAAGTTTTGAGAAAACTGCATTTTCGCTTGGCATACACGGATATGTGCTTATGACATTTTTTTTATTTTTTGTGAGCCGTAGGTAAAACAAAAAATAAAAAAAATGGCATCCAGCACAATGTTGTGTTTCTTTTTTTTCATCGGAATACTTATAATGTTATCTTATCAAAGTAATCCCAATCTTCCATTTGCTTATTAAATGAATTATATTGCATTTTACTGTTAAGCATAAAGTGTGATTTGTTTTTGATAATAATTCCGCCTGTTAAGTTTTTTTCTTTGGCAATTTCTTTTGTTATATATTTTTGTAATGCTTCGGCTTTTAATTTTGTATCTTCTTCTCTATCTTCTATTGGTTTTGTATCGTAAATTCCAAGTTTACCTGATTTAAACTTTATCAAAAAATCGGGTTGAAAAGAATGAGGCATATCATTTTTTAAATATTTAATGCCAAAATTTGTTTTCATGTGTTCACTTCCATTTTGATACCACCACAAAATATTTTCGCTATTTTTTTCTAAATACTCTACAAATTCTTGCTCAATTTTGCTGTCAATGTTGAGATAACATGGCTGTAAAATAGAAAAGTTGTAATCAAATTTTTTGTATGTATGCGGATTATAATTAATATTTTGTTGAATTTCCCAGTTTTTGTTTATTTGTTCGGCTTCTTCTGCTCGTTTTTTCACCTCTGCTTTCTTTACAGGAATATATTCTCTAACTGCCCCTTCAATAAGCATAGAAAAAATCACTCCGTTTTTAACACAAACTCTTTGAACATAAATTTTTCCGTTATTTTCATATTGTAAATTCGTGTATTTTTTAAACCAAGAATAAACAGCATTTTTAACAATCGACAATGACCTTTTATTTGCAAAACCGTTTAAATTTATTTTGATTAAACTTTCAAAAGTATATTGTAAATCTTCTTCTGAGAAATTTACTTCAAAATTTGCTAAGGTTTTAATTTCTTTTTTATCAAGTTCATCAAAAATTGCGGTGCTAATTTCTTTGTTTAAAATTATTCGGTCTAATTTTTCAAGATTTTCAGTATCAAATTTCTCGCTCACTTTTCGTTTATTTGCAAGAAAAAAAACATCTTCTATATTTTTTACGTCAAAATCAATGTTAAAATGTTCGCAAAAAACTTTGTAAAGACTTTGATAAAAAGAATAGGTAATATCTCCGTAATCAATTCTTGATTTGAAATATGATTTTAGTTTTAAATCTGTATAAATATTATCATTTCGTTTTACATTTACCGATTTAATAATATTGGGGTTGTAATCTTCTTTTTTTACATTTACACTTGTCAAATTTGTATAAATATAGGCTTTATTTAATGCTTCATTTGAATAATGTTCTGCTTCTGGCATTCGTAAAATCCTACCTACTGTCTGTATTTCAAATGTTTGACTTTTTATTTCTCTGAATTTTACAAGTATCTGAGAACGAGGACAATCCCAACCTGTATCAATTGCTTGTTTAAAAATAAGAAAATCAACTTTACTGTTATTTCTTGTTAATTTATATTTTTCTTGATTAATCTTTTCTTCCGAAAGCCAAACCGCAAGTCGTCCTGTATCTGTTGTAATTCCTTCTTCTGCAAGAAATCGCTCTGCAAATTCTTTTTTATCTTCTCCTGCTTGTGCTGTCGGTATTTGAATTAAAACCAACGGATTAACGTCTGATTCTTCTTCTTTGTAATAATGTTTTAAAAGTTCACGTTTATTATAAGCAGCTGTTAAAACAAGCTCTTGTGATGATATTTCATCTTCGGAAATTTCATTAATATTTTCATTTATGATAATTTCCTTTTTTATCATGCCTTCGTCTATAACTTTTGTTGCAGGCACTGTAATTTTTTCATGATAAAGTCCTTCTCGCAAAACAGGTGTTGCACTTACTTCTATTGTGAGGTCTGGAATAACTATTTTATCTCTGAGTTCTAATGCTCTTTCGCTTGTTGAATTTGAATGACTTTCGTCAATTATCATAATAATCTTTCGTTCTTCCCTTGTGTTTTTCATCAATTCACGAAAATTTACATTTTCGCTGTCTTTCATTAATATATTTTTCCATTCGCCTGTTTGATTATCTTTTGCACGCAATTTTTCCCAATTTACAACAACAATTTCATTTTTTGCTACCGACCAACGATTTCCACCAAACTCTTGCTCTAACAAATAAACATTAGGAAAATACTCATATTCTTCGCACAAACTATCATAAGTTTGTAAATGCAAATCGCCTTTCCCTATGCTAATCCACAAAAAACAAAGTTCTGTATTTTCTTGTTCTTCAATTAATTGCTTTATGTATTGTGAAAGCATATATGTTTTTCCACTACCTGTTGGTGATTGGAAAATTATTGTTTTGTTTTTTATTGAATTATCTTTTAAAAGCTCATTACTACGTGCAATTAATTTATCAACTGCTTTTTCTTGATAATCTTTTAGTGATTTATATGATGACATAATTTTTTGTTTTTTTAATAAGTATTCTTTTCGCTATTATTAAGATAAAAGACTAATTAGTTAAGCGATTTTATTTAAAAAAAAGGTCTTAGACCTCGATTAATGACTGAACGTGTTTATAAAACTCTTTTACTTGTTTTATATCATATTCTGAATAGTCTCCATGTGCAGCGTAATCGCCAAGATTAAAATATATTTTATTTGTATTCCAGATAATCTTGTTGAAAATGTCTGATTTCATTAAATTATCGTTAACCACTGCCGATTTTAGTTCTCGTCCTTTATCATCAATTATTCTTATTCCGTTTTGGTAGGATATTTTCTTTATGATTTTTTCTAAAACAATTCGTAAAACTCTTGCACTTTCGTCTTTGTTTTTTTCTTTAAAAAGTTTAACATTTGCAGTTTGTAATTCTAAAATTATAGTTTCTGTTTTTCCGCTAATATTAAGTTTTAAAAGCTCTTTATAAATATCAAGGATAGGTTTTGGGATAGGCTCTATTTGTGTATTTTTTATACCTTTAAATAAATATTTATTGACTTGATTTGTTTCAGAAAAAATGCAAATTATTTTTCTGCCCGAAAGCTCTTTTATGGCATCGTAGAAATTAGGGAAGCTTTCATCAACAATATCGTAGTATATGCAAAGATGCTTTTTATTGTTGTTTGATGTGAATATTTTAAAGTCATTTTCAGCTTTTTGTAAATTAAAAATATTTTCTTTTACACAAAGCATTTCTGTGCATTCTTTTGTAATGTCGGTAATCAGTTGGTCTCTGCTGTGTGTCTTTTTTACAAAGTCGGTTTTAAAATATTGTAAATTTGCATTTATTCCTGTTATTTCATCATTTTTCGCATTTGTATATCCATTTATAACTTTATTAATTCTCGGATAACAAACTTCTTGGGCTATATTTCCTTCATTATTAGTACATAGTATAAATTTACGCTTGCCGTTGTCTTGTTTATTCAGTTCTAAAACAGCCTGTCCTGTTGTGCCTGAACCTGCAAAGAAATCAAGAATTGTTGCGTCTTTTTTGTCTTTTAAGAAACTTATAAGATATTTTATTAGTTCAACAGGTTTAGGAAAATCAAAAACTTTTTCACTAAACATTGCAATTAATTCTCTTCCTGCTTGTTCCGTTGTTTTTACCCCAACAGTATCATCTATTAAATTTGGTGGAACTTCGGGGGCATAATTTTGTTTTTTGTATGATAAAACAAGAGTTTTTGAAGCTTTTATTAATGTATTATTTTGAATTTCAGCTTCTAATTTTTCCTGCAACCAAACAAATTTATTTTTAAAACTAACTTGATTTTTATTTTTTCCATTTTCAATTATTAAATCGTTTAATAATTCATTAGGAAATTTACTTGTTCCATATATTCCTTTTTTTATTGTTTTGTTTTGAATTTTAAAATGTATAGTATTAGGTTCAAAAGTTAATATTTTTATTGTATTTTGAGGTTTTGTAAT
Source organism: Bacteroidales bacterium (assembly GCA_029938185.1). Classification (GTDB taxonomy): domain Bacteria; phylum Bacteroidota; class Bacteroidia; order Bacteroidales; family JAOZVK01; genus JAOZVK01. The sequence continues at coordinate 3,985 of JAOZVK010000320.1, forward strand.
TGGGTCATCACTTTTACTAATTTTTTGAGTTCCTGTATATTTTTGTGAATTTCTATTTTTTTCGTAAGCGAGAATATACTCAATATTTTTTTTAATTTTATGTGATAAGTTTGGCGGTGTTGCTGATTTAAACCAACTCCATTGTCCAACAAAATTATTTTCGCCAAAAATCTTATCACAAAGTAATTTCAATTGTGCAACTTCGTTGTCATCAATTGAAATAAAAATAACGCTATTTTCTTTTTTGAGTAGATTTTTTGCAAGATTGAGACGTTTCTCCATAAAATTCAACCATTTACTATGTTTGTAAGCATCGTTTTTATCAACATAGCGGTCGTTGTATTTCCATTCGTCTTTTTTACCTGTGTTATATGGTGGGTCTATATAAATTATATCAATTGTTTCTTTGTGGGTGTAATTTAAAACAGTAAGTGCATGATAATTATCGCCTTCAATTAAAATATTGTCTTCGTTTTCTGTTCGTATAATTTTATTTTCTTCAACAGTTTTTAAAACAGGTAAATTATTTTCACAATCAAGCACAACTTTTTCAGGTTCACGTTCAGTATCCCAAATAAGTCCGTATCTTTTATTTTTTAATTCTTCGGTTTGTTGTTCTATTATTTGTATTAAATCTTTTTTACTCAGATGTTTATATTTATCCATTATTATGTTTGATTATTTTATATATAGATTTGCAAAGATATAAAAATCTAAATCGTAAATCTTATTGTTTTTGTTTTTTTAGTGAAACACAACGGAAATGTGCTTAGTTTTTCTATCTTTACAGTTTTGTAATATAAGGTTCTTTTCCTGCAAAAACGATTGGTAATTTAATAATATTTGAGTTTTTTATTTTGTTAATTATCAATCCTTTATAATATTTGTTTTTTTCAATTTGTTGTAAAGCTGTATCTATTTCTTTATTTATTCGTATATAAAATTCATTGTCCTCTTCGCCTGTTTTTTGTTTTTTTATTTGTTTAATTTCTATCACTACACCAATTTTAGTTTTATTGTTGTGGTTTGATAGATCTTTCACGTTCTATTTTGTAATATTTTTGCATATTCATTCGGCGATAGTCCATCAAGTTCTTTTGCCTGATGCGGTCTGTCGTTATAGTATATTCTAAATTTTTTAAGTAATTTTAACAACTCCTGTTCTGTTGTCCATGACTTGTCTAACAGCCATTCTTTTAGAGTCCTAACGAAACGTTCTGCTATGCCGTTTGTTTGAGGACGATACGGTCCTACAAATACTTGTTTAAACCCAAGTTGTTTTGCTAAGTCTGCAAGGTCTTTATTTTTAAAATGTACGCCTCTATCTGAAATTAAGAATTTTAACAGAGGGGCTATTTTTACTAATGCTTTTTTTAATTCATCTGCAGTTTCTTTTCCGCATGTGTTTACTCCACTTGTAAACAAAGGGATATCTATTGATTTTCTTGTACAGTTGTCCACAATGACAAGTATTGCAATCCACGCAGTTACAGGTAATTCATATTTTCGTTTATTTATTTTTTCTCGTTCTTCTCTCCAAATTTTATTTTCTTCTAAACGTTTTTGTTTTTCTTTTTTATACTCGTCTTTTTTATTATATTATATACTGAATTAGCTTAAGAATTTTACTTTTATATAAATGTTATAAGTTATTAATCAGAACATTGCACCATTGTATCATTGAATAATTGAACCATTGAAAGTATAATCAATATTTTCCAAATTTCTTTTTTCTCGGATTTTTCGACGTTTTATGCGTAGCTCCGCTTCGTCATGGTTTAATTTTTTTTTTCTGCTTTTAGCTTTTCTGCTTCTTTATCACAAGCTTGCTCTTTTTTTTCTTTTGATTGATTTTTTAAATCTATGTATTTGTTTGTCTGCTGTTCAAATGTTAAATTATCTTCATTGTAAATTTGTCCTGGCCAAACTGCATCAGTTTTGGCAGGAGGTGGATCTTTTAGCTTGCCAGATGAGCCGCTTACTGCGGGAATAGTCTGATTTGAAACATGATTTGTCTTTACAAAGGCAAAATCTATATTGTATACATCATTTTCATTTTCAGCATGTTTTACTTTCTGTTCAGGTTTTATTTTAATAACAGGTTTTTGTTGCAAATTAACACTCAAAAGGATAGTGCGGACTGTGGAGGGACTTATTACTTTTTCCCAATCATGTTCTTTATTTATAAGATTAGCTATTGAACGTCGTCCAAATTTGGGATTTTTTGTTTTTAACGCTATGACTTTATCCACAAGATACTTAGGTTTCTTATTACCAGGGTTCTTGGGAGCTTTACTTTTAAAATTTTTGAGACCAGCATAGCTATCATCTTTGAAGCGTTGAAGCCAATAATAATAACTGCGTTTACTCATTCTACATTTTATTGAAGCTGCCTTAACTGTTAAATTATCTTCATTTACCAATCTGAAAAATTCTATTCGTTGCGAAGCTGTAGTTGAACGAAAATATACGTGTTTTTTCTCTTCAGTAGTTTTCATATTTTTTTTTTTTGAAGATAATAATTTAGAGTAACTTTAACAAAATTTCATGCAAAATCTTTCAAACCACAACAGTTTTTTTAAAATTCCGTAGGAATGATCTATTTTATACACCATCCCTAACTGGATTTATTTTGCATTCATTTATTTTATTTCTCACAATTTCCATCATTGTTTACATATTATACGGTGGTTCACACCACCGCCTACCACACCTACGGTGTTCGTAACCAACCACACACAAAGAACCCCTTAGGGTGATATGCTATTAGGCACGGGTGTAAACCCGTGTTCCTACAAACCACCACCC
>JAOZVK010000321.1 GCA_029938185.1 Bacteroidales bacterium
ATGCTAAACATTTTATTTTCAATATCTTTTAAGTTCGTAAAGTAGAACTAAAAAACTTTTTTTATAAAAAATATTAAAAAAATTATGATATAATTATAAATATTATATAAATTTGCAGCTTTTTTTGAGGAAAATATTGATTCTTTTGGTTTTAGCTTAATTATACTTTCAATGGTTCAATTATTCAATGATACAATCGTAAGTTTAAAGCTTACATACACAGATAAACAATGTGATATTAAAAAATAAAAATATAGTTTTTATATAGTTATCTAACATATTAAAATATTAAATAGTTATTTATTCAAATTAACAATTATCATGTCAATTATTAATCTTAGAAATATAGGTATTGCTGCACATATTGATGCAGGAAAAACAACAGTAACAGAGCGAATGCTTTACTACACAGGTATAAACCGAAAAATGGGAGAAGTTCATGACGGACAAGCTACAATGGACTTCATGAAACAAGAACAAGAAAGAGGTATCACAATTGCTTCGGCTGCAATTTCGTGTAAGTGGAGAGGTTCACAAGTAAACATAATAGACACACCAGGTCACGTTGATTTTACTGTTGAAGTAGAAAGATCGCTTAGAGTAATTGATGGTATGGTTGCTGTTTTTTGTGCAGTAGGTGGTGTTGAGCCACAAAGTGAAACAGTTTGGAACCAAGCAGATAGATATAAAGTTCCCAGAATAGGATTTATTAATAAAATGGACAGAAGTGGTGCCGATTTTTTTGAAGTTGTCAATTTGATGAACAAATATCTTGATGCTAATGCTATTCCATTTCAAATACCTTTAGGGACGGAAACCAATTTCGAAGGGGTTATTGATATTATTGAAAGAAAAGCATATACATTTGATGATTCGGATAGACACGAAGTTGAAATTCCAGAAGAATATTTAGAAAAAGTAGAAGAAACTCGAAATAATCTAATAGAAAAATTAGCCGATTACGATGATAGTATAATGGAAATGTATCTTGACGAACAAGAAATCTCATCGGAAATATTGATGAAAGTTGCAAGAAAAGCCACATTAAAACTTATGATAACTCCAGTTTTTTGTGGATCAGCATATAAAAACAAAGGTGTTCAACTTGTACTTGATGCAATTGTTGATTATCTACCATCTCCAATTGATGTTGGTGCAATAGTAGGAATGGATGTAGATGAGCCTGAAAAATCACAAACTCGTAATCCATCGCCAAAAGATTCGTTTTCAGCATTAGCTTTTAAACTTATTAACGACCCATACGTAGGACAACAAACTTTTGTTAGAGTTTTTTCGGGATCACTAAAAAATGGTATGCAAATAAAGAACTCTACAAAAGGAAAATTAGAGCGAATTGGTCGCATATTCCGAATACATGCCAAAGACCGTGAAGAAATAAAAACGGCTGGACCAGGTGATATAGTAGCATTAATTGGTATGAAAAATACCAAAACAGGAGATACATTATGCGATACTAAGAACCAGTTACATCTTGAATCAATTCATATTCCACCATCGGTTATTGAGTTAAAAATAAATCCAAAAAAACGTAAAGACCAAAGTAAATTAGGCGAAGGTTTAGCTAAACTTTCAAACGAAGACCCCTCATTTAATGCAAGATATGATGATGAAACAGAAGAAACAATAGTTTCGGGAATGGGTGAATTGCATCTTGAAATTATAGTGGACAGATTGAGTCACGAGTTTGATATTGAAGTTGAAGTTGGTAAACCATCGGTTGCATATCGCGAAACTATTAAAACAGAAATAGAAATTGAACATAAATACTCTAAACAATCGGGCGGAAAAGGTCAGTTTGCACAAACTGTTATGCGAATTGAACCAAACGGTGGCAAAGGCTACGAATTTATTGATAAAATTAAAGGTGGATCAATTCCCGCTGAATTTATATCATCGGTTAACAAAGGTATATTAAAAACTTTGGGTAGAGGTGTTATTGCTGATTTTCCGGTTGTTGATGTAAAAGTTGTTCTTCTTGATGGAAAACACCATGCAGTAGATTCTTCGGATATGGCTTTCCAAATTTGTTCTTCCATTTGTTTCAAAAATGGTTTTTTGAAAGCAAATCCTGTTTTACTTGAACCAGTTATGAAAGTTGAAATCAATACTCCTGATGATTATATCGGAAATGTTGTTGGTGACATTAACAAAAGAAGAGGAAAAATAGAATCAATGAGAAGATACAGAAAAGGTTCTCAAAAACTTAATGGTTTTGTTCCATTAAAAGAAATGTTTGGATATGCTACAACTCTAAGAAATATTTCGAGTGGTAGAGCAAACTATTCTATGGAATTTTATAGATATCTACCATTAGGTAAAATTCTTCAGGAAGAAGTAATAAAAGAAATTGCAAAGAAAAAAGAAGAAAAAAAATAGGCTCTTCGAGCCTTTTATACTTTAAATGGTACAATTATTCAATGATACAATGGTACACAATACCTTGATTAATAATTGATACCAGTTTGTTAATGTTATAACTATAACCGTTTAGAGTATATGTTGCTTACGTTGGCTAAGTGTTTATGTATTGGACTTATTTTATTTTTTGACAGGATTAACATGATTGATTTTTAGTTTGTTGCGAAACACCTGATAAACAACACTGTTCAACTTTATGTAGGTAGCCCTTAAGCCTAAAAAAGTTAGGCGTAGTTTGAAACTACGCCTAACTTTAAAAAAAATAAAGTTTAATTCTGAAAATTGATTTATACACTACCAGTTTTTTCAACTTTAATTTGATACCAGTCTCCTTTTTCCTCTATAATATTAACTCTTTTACCTTTGTGTCCTTTTAAAAGGATATCAGCAGTTGTACTATCTGAAGCTCTAAGATTTAGAGTTTTTGCATCTATAAAACCATTACCATAACTGTCGGAAGTGTCTTTCTTAATATATTTGCTTGCAGCCCAACATGTAATCTCTATCTTTTTGATAAATGTGTCGCGTAGTTTATCAAGCGGAAATGCTGGTCCTGGATCCGATTTACGTCCAGGTGCAATTTCTTCATGACCTAAGATTTCTTCAATTTCAAAAGTTTTACACAATGTTTCACAAATCTCAAAAACAGTATCTATTTGCTCTTGAGTAAACTTATGCCAAAACATCATTGGTGTTTTGGGATAATTTCTATGTTTTCCTTCATAAATTTTATCGGCAGGTACATAAATTGGTTTAGTTTTCTTTTCGTTCCACCAAGTTACATATCCATCTCCTTTTTTAGTTAATGAACCTGGATTACATATTTCGATGCCAATTGCATATGAATTATAACCTACTTTATTGCCATAAGCACTTTTACCAGCATGATATGCTTTTCTGTTAAAATCAACCATCTGCGTTACGCTTCCATTAGCTCCTACTACCATGTGAGCAGAAACTTTTGCTCCTTTCAAAAATCCTACAGTTTGAGAACCATCGCCTTTTGCATCAGGTCCAGCAGTATAATGAATTATAATACTATCTGGTTTTAATGCTCCACCATAACTACCTGTTTGTACAAAAGGTTTCACTTTGTCACCTACTTTTAATCTATTGTTTACAACTTCCATAACTATTTTGTTTTAGTATAAAATTAATGTACAGTTTATTGTTTTAGTTAAACTAATTCTACTTTGCGAACTTAAAAGATGCTAAAAATAAGATATTTAGAACTTAATTTGTTTTAGTTTAAAAATATTTCTCAAGTTTTTTTGCCCTCGTATGTTTACAAAAAAAGATAATTATATTTTTTTATCTTTGTATCTTGAAAAAATAAGGACTGAATAAGGAGAATAATTAAGCCCAAGACAACAACTAAGTAGTCCTACAAAAGTTTTTCAACATTTGGTTTTATACAATTAATTACATGATAGTGATTTACAAAAATGCATAAGCCATATTAAATAGGTCGTAGACCTTATTTGTATGTCCACTTTCAGATAATTATCCTATTCTTTTTTTTTCTTCGAGTCAGAACAGTATTGAGAAACGCTACTATATGTAATGATTTCGTATCAACTGCGAGGATAGACTGAGGAAAAAATTCCTTATTTTCAGGTAACTAATAAATTTCAGTTAACTAATAAATAACAAAAGTAATGAAAAATAAAGAAGTAACAAAACAAATAGTTGGAATTGATATAGGAAAGGATATTTTTTATGCCTGTTATAAAATTCAATTCTTGGATAACAAAGTAGTAATTAAGGGAACAAAATCTTTTAATAATGATGGTTCTGGAATGACGCTTTTTTATTTTATGTGTAAAAAACATAATATAACTTTATATTAATGCGTAAGCAACTATAGATAGGTCGAAGACCTTATAAAGCAATTTGAGGATAGTCTCTACAAAACAGTGTTAGTATGATTATCAAATGATTACAAAGACTTTTTGAAATTATCAAAAATAAAAATCGGCTACCCTTTTAAAGTTGTACAGCGTTGAATGTTAATTTGTTATAATTTATATGTAAGAGCAAATCGGTCAGACTGCTTGAAGCGGTCAGACCAGTGTACTTTTTTCCAGCTTTAAACGGGTAGTCTAAAAATTATTTAAAAATCAAGCCATTAAAAATTAAATTTTATATTTTTTCGGACAATCAATACCGTTTTGTAAGGACTATCCATTATTAAAATATTAACAAAATGCGTAAGCCACATTAAATAGGTCGAAGACCTTAATTAATATTTTTCATAATCATCGTCTGTATTGTTTTTTTGCGATAAATTAATTATAACACCACTATCTTGTTGTTCTTCTATTGTTTGTTCTTTAGCAATTTGAATTTCTTTTTTATTATATTTAAAATCGTTTTGTTCATTTTCAGTATTACCAATATTGAAAACAGAAATCAATTCTTTTAACTGTATTGCTTGAGCAGATAATTGTTCTGCCGATGCTGACATTTCTTCAGCTGATGCAGAGTTTTGGTTTGTAATTTCTGTTAGTTGAAAAATTGAATTATTAATATTTTCCACTCCAATTTTTTGTTCATTACTTGCACTTATAATATTATTTACATATTCAGAACTTTTCAATATTTCTGGTATTAACTTTGTTAATCTTTCGCCAGATTTTTTTGAAATAGTTTGTCCATATTTTGATAATTTTTCTATTTCATCAGAGGCTATTTTTGTTTTATCTGCAAGTTTTCTTATTTCATTTGCTACAACAGCAAATCCCTTTCCGTTTACACCAGCTCTTGCTGCTTCAATTGCTGCATTTATTGATAAAAGATCTGTTTTATCAGCAATTTCACCAATAATTTTGATATTACTGCTCACAGAACTTACTGTTTCTAAAAATGCTTTATTACTTTTTTGAATTTCCTTTGCTGATTTTTCAGTTGTTGCTTTCGTACTAGTTGCATCTTCGGTATTTGAAATTATTATTGCAAGCAACTGTTCCATTGAACTTGCAATTTCTTCTGTAGTAGATGCTTGCTCATTAGCATTTTGTGATATTAATTGCGAAGAAGAATTTACCTGTACACTTGCATCAGAAACATAAACTGCTACACTGGTGATATTGCTTAACATTTTTATAAAATTATTGTTAATTTTTTCAACTGCTTTATAGAGTTGTAGTATTTCATCATTTTGATAATAATTATATTTCTCTGTAAAATTACCTGAAGCTGTTTTATTTATATAATCTTTTATATTTGATATGTTTTTAACAAATTTTCGTGTTTTAAGTCCAAGAAAAATAAGTATTGCTAATGTCATTAAAATTGTTATGATGTTAAACAAAAATCTGTTTGTAATTGCTGTCTTTGTTTTGTTAAGCTTCTCCATAAGACTGCTATACAATTCAGCTTCTATTTCCAACATTATATCTATTTTGGTAGTTGCAGAACGAAAATAGTTTTTTGTGGATACATTGTAATCATTTTTTTTACCTTTATCATATATTTTTTTTCTGAACTCTGACATTTCAAGATATTTCTTTGAATTTGTTTTATTAAGGTAAAAGTCTGTTTCCTTTTTATCTATCTTGTGCAGAAGCAGATGCTCAAATTCTTTTTGTACATCAATAAGCATTTTTATTTTATAATAATTATCATATGAAATACTATCTAATGAAAACACCTGTGAAAGTACTGCACGTTCCTGTCCTACATACTCTTTCATGCGAGAATGATAGTTTAGAGCCAAAGCTATATCTACAGTATTCCTATCCATTTCATGAGAAATTACAGTATTAATCCGTTGCAACAACTTGGTATTTATAAAAGAATAATACTCTATTGTTTCTTCTGCACTAATCTCTCTTTTATCTATTTGTATACGTTTAGTTTTTAGTTCAGTAATTATATTTTCATAAAATTGTAAAGATAATAGTTTATATATTTTTTTTGTTTTCAATATGATATTATACTTCGCATCAGTTTCTATTCTTTGTTTTACTAATTCATCATACATGCTGCTGTTTGCAGTATATACAGAACTATATCCTCTTTCTTTTTGCAATTCATGTACTAATTCATGTATTTTCGCCAATGCATTTATTACCTGTTCTGTTTTAGGTAGTTGTGAATAGTTGTTTAATACAATTCGAAGTTCAACAATGCTTGTAACAACTATTATCACTGCCATAGCAAGCAGTGAAATATTTATTGATTTGGTAAATTTATTTTTATTAGCAATTTTAATCATTCTAAAAAAAATTAATTGTTTTTTTATAAATTATATTAATAAAAAAAAAATAGTATTGGCTACAGTCTGGTCTTATAAAAATACGAGCAAAAATAGCTTATTCAAGTTTTTTATTAGTTCC
>JAOZVK010000322.1 GCA_029938185.1 Bacteroidales bacterium
GTATTGATAAGAATAATGATTTACCAAAACGGCGAGGGCGAATTAGAAACAAATAACTTGGCATTTCTTCTATTAATTCTATATAGTTTGTTTTATCTACATAATAATAGTTTTTTAATCTAAATTTTTCAAAATCAGTTTCTCCGTATGGTATTTTTTTTATTTTATTCATTTTTTTTGTTTATAAGCATCTGTTAAAAAATTTATAGTTATAACGGATTTTGTTGAAATTTGTATAAGTCTCTAAATTTCATATTTTTACAAAACACCAGTCCAGTGCAAAGAATATAAAATGAGAGTTTTACGATAAAGATACAAAGTTAGAAATAATAAGCAAAGAAAATCATAAAATTATTGTTTTTTAAAGAAATTTTATTACTATAAGTACTAAAAATAACTATCAAAAATGATAGAACTGTGCAATCAAAAATCGGATAGGACAAACTAAGGTCTTTGACCTATTTATAGTTGCTTACGCATTAATACAAAAACAATATAATCAGAGCATTATGAATAAGTAAATGTCGAAAAACTTTTGTAAAAGTACTTATTGTAAACCCACAATGATAAGGAATGATACAATTATTCAATGGTTCAATGATACACTTATGTAATTGTAAATCAAAAAAAAATAAAGAAATACAAATGTGTAAAAACTTTTGTATGGGTACTTAATTGAGAGAATAGAGCAATTTTTTTTTAGATAAATGTAACTTTTTTTGTAGTTGTGTTACCTACTTAATATAATACCACATTTTAGGTGTGAATTTTTGATTCTATGAATCTTCGGATGTTGCTTACGCAAAAAATATGATAGTTGAATAATAGTAAAAAATCAACTTGTACGTAAATAAATTTTAAGAACTTATTTTTTTTTTCATTGATTAGTAAATTGCTATAGTGTTTATAAAAAAACAAAAAGAGTTTATGGAATTATATCATAGTGTACACGAGCCATTTGTAAGGTTTTGTACAGCAAAAGCATATGATATAATGGATGATGAAGAGCTTATTAGCGAAACAGTGCTACGAGCATTTGAGAATTTTGAAAAACTCAAAAGCAAAAAAGCATTTTTAGGTTTTTTATTCGGAATATCACAAAATATAATTAGAAATAATCTAAGGAAAAAGAAATTATTTACTGATTATAATGAAATTGCAATAAATAATATAGCCGATAATACAATAGACTCTTCTGACAGGTTAGATATAGAAATCCTTTATAATGCATTAAACAAATTGCCAGCAAATCAAAAAGAAGCATTAATACTTTTTGAAATAAGTGGTTTCAGTATAAAAGAAATTATGGAAATTCAGAATGCAAAAGAATCTGCTATAAAACAAAGATTGAAGCGAGCACGTAAAAAACTTGCAAAAATACTAAACTGTAGTGAATTAACAAACGAATCAACTGAAAAAAAATCAAAAATATTAATGTCAATATTTCTATAAGTACTGTTAAGTAGGTCGATATATAAAAACAACACTTTTGTTTTTTTTATTATGCTGTTTATCAAGCGTAAGCAAAATTGTTAATTATCCATTGTTCATTGTTAATTACTTACAAAAGTTTTTCGACATTTTTTTATTCACAACTCCTTAATTAGATTGTTTTTGTATTAATGCGTAAGCAACTATAAATAGGTCGAAGACCTTAAAATAAATTAAATGAATACTAACAAAAATATTGATTATTATTTTGAAAATGCACGTAGTATGCCTTTAATTGTTTCTGTTGAACAAATCGAAACAATGATAGGTAAGCCAAATGTGGGTATTGATAATTATAAAACAAAGTTAATAATAAAATCTAAAAACTTACTAATTATGCTTACAACATTAATATCTTCAATTATTGTATTTTTTGTTTTTAATACAAATCCAAATGAAGTAAAATTAAATGCTTATAAACTAAAAACAAACAAGCAGTTTGTAATAATGAGACAAGCTACAGAAAAGAAAATTGAAATTGTTATTCCAAAAAATAAATTTATATCAAATACTAAATCATGTAAAAAAAATATCATAAAAGTAAACACTGAATTTGGTAAAAAAAATGTTAGAGAATCAACAGATATTATTTTAACAAAGTATGGAGAAACAGCTGAAGAAAGTAAAAATATTTCTATAAGCAAAAAGTTTAAAACTAAAAAATATAGAAACAAATTAAAAAATGTACATAGAAAGAAATCAAAATCAATTAAGTTAAATGTATTAAAATCAAAATTATATAAAGATTTTGATAAAACTATTACAGTCGAAAAAGAAACAAAATATATTGATGGAAGTACAATAAATGTGTCTAATGGTGAAGGGGTTATCGAAATAAAAACTTGGAACAAAAATATTGTTAAACTTAAAGCTGTAATAAATGTAAAAGCAAATAAAGAAGAAAAGATAAATAAATTTCTTAAAAATATAAAAATTACTTTTGAATATAAAGATAATATTTTACTTGTAAAATCACCAGAGCTTATATCTAATTCAAAGTTTGGTATAATTATATTGGGAAATAATACTATATCAAAAAGGAAAGTGGAATTTGAATCAGGCGTAAAAGTCAAAATAAAAGATTATGAAATAAACTTTATATTAACAGTACCCGAAAATTGTAATTTGTTAGTTAAGAACAAATATAATGATATAACTTTAGGGAACATAAGCGGAAATATTGAAGTCGATTTATATGAGGGTAATTTGGTAGCTTCGACAATTGAAAAGGATTTTAAACTAAAACTAAAATATGGAAAAGCTAATATTAAATCGTTTGCTAATGCAACACTTAATATTTATGAATCAACTTTAAGAAGTAAAAAAGGAAAAAAACTAAAACTTAAAAGTAAATATTCTAATATATATATAGATTCATTATCAGATATAAATTTTGATATCTATGAAGATAAACTTACTATAAATAGTAATGTAAATCAAATGAATGGTTTGGCTCGTTACTCCAAAATTAGAACTAAAAATATTACTAATGCCACATTAGAGCTTTACGAAACAAAATTTAAAGCTTATAAAATATCTAATGTTAAAATTACAAGTAAGTATTCCAATTTTGTTTTTAAAAATGTTGATACTTTTAAATTTAAATCATATGAAGACGAATTTGAAATAATATCACTAAAAAGTGCAAAAGGTAGCAGCAAATACAGTAATTTTGAGATTGATACATTAAAGAAAAAATTTGTTATAAATTCATATGAAGGCAGTGTTGATATAAAATCTGTTTATAAAGCATTCAGTACAATAGATGTGATAAGTAAATACACAAATTTTAATTTTATTTTTGAAAAAAAAGCAATATATAATATAGAAGCAAAGTTAAATTATACTAATATAAATTCCGATGATTGTACTTATGATTTGTATATAAAAGATGATAACAAAATAAAACTAAAAGGGCACTCAAAGAATGCAAGCAAAGAAACCAAATCTAAAATAAAATTTGATTGTTATGAAGGCAGTATAGATTTACATTAAAAAAATTGGCTCTTAAAGTTTATTTACCAATAAATTTATTCTTGCTTTTTTATTAACTGATAATTAGATATTGTGAAAGTTTTTATACTTAAGCAAGCTAAAAAAACTCAAAGAGCCAAATAAATTCTTATATTTGCATAATAAAACAAACACATGAAAACCTTAGCTTATATACTCTAAACGGTTATCAATTATTAATCAAAATATTGTTCCATTGTATCATTGAATAATTGTACCATTTAAAGTATAACAAAACCAAAAATTTTTCGACTCTTAAAGTTTATTTACGCTAAAATTTTTCACTATTTAATCAACTAATAATCTGAACTTGTGATGTTATTTATGCGTAAACAAGATAAAAAGGCTCGAAGAGCCAAATATAAAAATTATGAAAAAAAAAGGATTAATAATAATTACATTATTCTTGTTTGCATATGTATTAAAAGCCCAAGTAATAGAGGGTGTTGTGTATGAAATAAATGTGAAAAAGAAAAAAAATGTTCTACCAGGAGCTAATCTTCATTGGGAAAATACACAAAAAGGCACTATAAGTGGCAGCGATGGTAGGTTTATAATCTCCTCTAAAAATATTAAATCAAAAAAACTGGTAGTCAGTTTTGTGGGCTACAAAACAAAAATTATTAGTGTGGACAATTCTTCGCAGCAACTTGAAATTGTATTAGTTGCTAATAAAACACTTAAAGAAGTAAATATTGTTAGCAAAAAAGCTGGAACTCATTTATCAAGGGCAAATCCAATTCATACAAACATTATTACTGGAGATGAATTATGCAAAGCAGCCTGTTGCAATCTATCTGAAAGTTTTGAAACAAACGCCTCGGTAGATGTTGCTTACAGTGATGCCGTTTCTGGGGCAAAACGTATTCAACTCCTTGGTTTATCTGGAATATACAGCCAGTTGTTAATTGAGAATATGCCAAATTTAAAAGGTTTAGCATCTGCTTATGGTTTGAGTTATGTGCCAGGTGCATGGATGGAATCTATACAGGTTTCAAAAGGTGCTGCTTCAGTTGTTAATGGTTATGAGTCTGTAACTGGACAAATAAATGTTGAATACAAAAAACCGGATAAAAGTGAAAAAGTTTATCTGAATATTTTTGGAAATGCAAGTGGAAAAGTTGAGACTAATATTAACACATCAGTACTTTTGAACAAAAACTGGAGTACAATGATACTTGCTCATGTCGAAGATATGAGTGTTCGTCACGATAATAACGATGATTCATTTCTTGATATGCCCTTAGTAAGACAATACAATTTTATTAACCGATGGAAATACCAATCAGGAAAAGCTATTATTACACAGTTCGGAATAAGATATCTTGATGAAGAAAGAACTGGAGGTCAAACCAATTTCAGAAGAGAAGACGCAAATAGTAGAAGTAATTTTTATGGAATATGTATTAATACAAAACGTCTTGAATTATTTAATAAAACAGGATATGTTTTTCCAAACGATAATGATGCAAGTATAGCTCTCTTAACAGAATATACTTTGCATGAACAAAATGCTTTTTTTGGACTAAAAAATTACTCGGGAGATGAGAAATCTTTTTATTCAAATTTAGTTTATCAAAATACATTAGAACGCCACAAAATTACAAGTGGTGCCACGTTTTCTTATTCAGATATTAAAGAATCTCTTAATACTGAAATATTTGATAGAAATGAAAATGTTCTTGGAGCTTTTTTTCAGTATACTTACAATGTTGATAATGATTTAATTTTTCTCGCAGGAATACGTGCAGACCATCACAGCAAACATGGATTATTTTTTACACCACGTATTCATTTAAAATATAAATTTTTAAAAAATACAACATTAAGGTTATCAGCAGGTATGGGCTACAGAACTGCAAATATAATTGCAGAAAACTCTTATGTACTTGCAAGTTCCAGAGATATTATAATAGCTGAAAACCTTGATATGGAACAAGCATGGAATTATGGACTGAATCTTACTCAACGATTTATAATCAGCGACAAAGAATTAACTATTAACATAGAGTTTTATCATACAAATTTTGATAACCAAATTGTTGTAGATACGGATTCAGATGTGAGCAAGCTTAGTTTTTATAATCTTAATGGAAAATCATATGCAAATAATTATCAAATAGAAGGTTCGTATGAATTATTCAGGGGCTTTGACCTTACCGCTGCCATAAGAATTAGCGATGTAAAAGTAACATATAATGGCGAACTTAAAGACAAAGCTTTTGTTAATAAATACAAAGGTCTTATAACAGCTTCTTATGTTACTAATCTTAAAAAGTGGCAGTTCGACATAGCATCACAGTTTAATGGAAATGGGCGAATTCCAAGTACAAGTGCTAATCCTGAAACATATAGATTAGAAGAAACTTATAGTCCATTTACAATTATAAATGCACAAATTACAAAATATTTTCGTATTTGGAGTATATATATAGGTGTTGAAAATATCACTAATTTTACTCAAAAA
This sequence comes from Bacteroidales bacterium, assembly GCA_029938185.1. GTDB lineage: Bacteria > Bacteroidota > Bacteroidia > Bacteroidales > JAOZVK01 > JAOZVK01. The sequence goes on from JAOZVK010000322.1 coordinate 5,972, forward strand.
AATCCTATTATTGCAGCTGATAATCCTTTTGGCGAAAATTTTGACGCTACAATGATATGGGGACCAATTCATGGTCGGAAATTTTTCGCAGGAATTAGGTTTGCAATTGAACGTGAATAAGGTCTTCGACCTATTTATAGTTGCTAATGCATTAGTATAAGAACAACATAATCAAAATGTTAAAAATAAGTAAATGTCGAAAAATTTTTTTAACAGTACTAATTCTACTTTACGAACTTAAAACTGTTTGATAATTAAACTATTAAAGCATTTTTATTAGTATTTCAAATATTTAGTATAATGTATTTAATTGCTTTTGCCTTTCAGGGCGTTTTTGTTTTCGAATACATTTATACATAGGGCGTTGCCCCATGTTAATGCTTATGCCTTTCAGGGCTAAAAAAACTTGAGAAATAGAAATTCAAAATACGAACTGTTTTTTTGAACTAAAATAAATTGAATGCTAAACCTCTTATTTTTAGCATCTTTTAAGTTCGTAAAGTAGAACTAATATCACAAATTTTGATTTTCAGTTAATTAAAAATGAAAAAAATTTTTAAGACCCAATTGGTAAAATATAAACGTATATACTTTAAATGGTACAATTAATTATTCAATGATACAATGATACAATTATTCAATGGTTCAATTATTCAATGATACAATGATACAATTATACAATTATACAATTATTCCATTGAACCATTGAACCATTGAACCATTGTATAATTGAACCATTGAACCATTGA
>JAOZVK010000323.1 GCA_029938185.1 Bacteroidales bacterium
TCAGGGCAAAAACTTGAGAAATAAAAATTCAAAATACTAAGTATTTTTTTGAACTAAAGAATGCTAAATATCTTATTTTTAGTATCTTTTAAGTTCGTAAAGTAGAATTAATAAAATTATTTTATTTAGATGGCAAATTTAATTATTTTTTTTAATAAAGTTTTTATTCTGTAATTTTTCATGAAGAAATTTTTAATGAGTTGGGTTAATTGTTTTTAACGGAAATGTGCTGGTGTCGTTTTTTTATTTTTTGGTGAGCCGTAGGCGAAACAAAAAAATAAAAAAATGACAACCAGCACAATGTTAGCCATATTATTCTTAATGTCTTTTAGAAAATCAATTATCTCGAAAATTCATTTTAAGCCAAAAATGTGTTAATTCTATTGTTTTCTTTGTGATTTTTCTATGCGTAGATTTTAATTTAGCAATTTTCCTAATTTCAAGTATTTCAAGATGTTCTTTTTTATCTAAAATCCACGAGTTTACTTTGTTTTGCCAAAAACTAAAATCCTCAATTTCTACATAACCAATCATTGCAGAATAAGGTAAGTCCACACCGTGCTTGTTCTCTTTAAATCGCTGAATGCCACCTCCTCCATCTCTCTCTGATACATATTGTTTACTCCTATTTGTATGGTATAACCGTTTGCATTCTATGTCAAAAAATCTTATTTGATTATCGTTGTAAACTTCAATTTTTTCATAAATTCCAAAATCGGGTTTCCTTTTATCTTTTCCTGTTTCATCACGATTTTCAGGAACGAACAAAAATAATTGATTTTTAGTTTCAAAAAATCTTAAAAGTTTTTGATTGATAATTTCTTCGTTTGTGTTTTTTTTGATACTAATTTTTTCTGGAAATTCAGGTAAGTTAGTATCTAAGAAATTCAATAGTGAAACAATTATATCATCTCCCAATAAATCACTATCTTCTAAATAATCTGATGTTTCCCTTATATTATCTGAATACATTATCCCTTATTGTTATTTCTTTTAAATTTATTTCTCCCAATATTTGCAAAGCATTTCATTGCATCACGGTCGGCAATTGATTTTAACCAATATCGTTTTTGTAATGGCTTTATGTAGTAAATTTTATTGTTTGCAAAGTCAATAAATTCAACTATTCTCTCTATTTTTTTATTTCGTCCTATTTGTATTTCAAAATAATTCTGATACTCTTGTTCTGTTTTTTCTTCAAATTTTGTTTTAATATTTTCTTTACAATAGCAAAATTCAATTGCTATAAACGAATTTGTAAGAGTTATTTTTTCAGTTTTAAAACTCTTTTCTTTTACAGGATTATAATTTAAGTTCATTAACCAATTAAATATTTTGGTATATTCTTGCACCATTTCTATACCTGCTTTTTTATTTAGCGGATTGTTTTTAGAGACTTTTCCTTGATGAATATAATAATCAAAAATATCTTCCTGCCAAATTTCTTCTATTTCGCTGAGTTGCAATTCTTGTTTATTTTCTTCCGTTTGAGGATATGGGAAATTATCAATTTCATCTTTTCCTATTGCTTTTTCCCTTCTAACCATAGCAACGCTACCTGTCAAAATTGAGTATGAAGTTAATATTTTATTATGATTGTTGTTTGTGAGAAAATTATATAAAAAATGAGCTATATTTATGTCATTATCTTTAAAATGAATTCCTGTTATTCCGTGTTTAAAACATAAAATATTCGGATTTTTTACTTCTTCATTGATATTTATTTTTTCATAATCAATTAATTCCATTGGAATAAATCCATTTTTTGTAATAGTTTTTTTTATCAATATTTGAGGCTTCTGAAAAACCTGCTCAATTCGCTTATTTGCAAATTTTGTGTTTTTTTCAACAAATATTTTCGAATAGTCAATCCCTTCTTCTGAAAAAGCACTTTCTGGTATAGAATAATTACCCGTTATAAAAACTGCTTTTTTGTCAGCTGTTTTTTTGCCAATTGTGTAACCATCTAAATAACTCCAACCGTCTGATTTCTTTTCTTCTAAAAATTCACCCAAAGTAGGTTTTATTTTACTCAATCTATTTACTATCCAATTTAATCGTCCGCCACCGACAAGATTTGATTTCCAAACATATTTTTGAGTTAAAGCTATATTAAGCGGAACAAAATGAAAATCATAAGTGTCAAAAATAAAAAACATTTTATTTTCTTCGTTTGAGGTTCTATGACTTATTAAATGTAATATTTGGCTATTTTTTTTAGGTTTTTGTTTTTTTGTAAAAAAAGCACAGGTGGCAACTCTTCCTTTATTTTTTTTCTTTCCGCTTTTAAAAAGAGTTTCTCTTAAATGTGTAAAATCAATTACTTGGGGAACAGTATAATTTTCAAAGAATAATTTTCTGTATTTCATTGCACCGTCATTATAAAGAATTGCACTTGACGGCAAAATTAAACATTGTAAACCCTTGTGTTTAAGTAATCTTATAGATTGGTCAAGAAATAGAATTGCCGAATTCGCAGGAATTTCTTTTGGGAACTCTAAATTATAATCTTTTTTCATATCAGATAACCCTTGTCTTATAAAAGGCGGATTTCCAATAACTAAATCAAAATCATTATCGGCTCTTTGCAAATAATTGAAAAAATTATCATAAACAATATTTTCTTCTTTTAGATTTTTAAGTTTTTTACTTTTGTTTGAACTTTTATCCTCAAAATCTAAATCTTCCCAGAGTTGTTTTGGCGTTAGTTTTTCAAGCAGAGCAAGAGTTAAACTAAAAACGGCAATATTTACTGCTTCCTGCTGTTTATCAACGCCGAAAATATTTTCAGAAAGTATCCTTTTTAGAGTTCCAATTTTTAAATCTTTATTCCACTTTTTCGTTTGTTTGTATTCGTTTATTATATACCAATCAATTAACCTTTGATATGCAGAAACGCAAAAAATACCACTCCCGCAAGCAGGGTCAATAACTTTAAATTTTCCTGTATTAAATTTTTCATACTCATCAAGAGGCATACATTCATCTATCAGTAAATCAACAAGAAATGGCGGTGTATATACAACGCCTGCGGTGTCGGGTATAAACTCTTCATAAATCCGACTGATTAATTCTACAGGTAAATACTGAAAAGAGTATAAACGCCAAAGATATAGTTGTGTATTTTTATTTTTATAATTTGCGTTTACAAAATTTGATAAATGATTTAATGATTTTTTAGGTAGATTTTGTATTAAAAATTGCTCTGCTTCTGTTAATTCAAATATTTTTCCATTAAACCTTTCTGAAAGATAACTAAGAAGTTTAAAAAACTTTCCTTCTTTTATAAGTTCAGAATAATCTTTAACATTCCATTTCTTTTGAAACAAATTACCCTCTATTGTAAAAACACTATTTCCGTCCTTATCTTTTTTCTCTTCGAGATATTTTATTAAAATAGAAAAAACAACAATACGGTTTGTTGTGTTATGGATAAATTGTTCAATTGATATTTTTTTTTCGTTATTATTTAATTTAGTGTCTTCGCTTATTATTTTTTTTAAATCGCTTTTGTGTTGTTCTATTAATTCTTCTTCAATATTTTTGTTTAAAAACTCTTTTAACCCGTGTAAATTAGATATAAGAATGTCAAAAGGACTTTCCTTAGTTATTCTACTGTTTAAATAATTTTTTAAATAATATTCAGTTTCCCAAAACGAGCCATTTTGAAAAAGGAAGGGTGCATAAAAGTTTTTATTTTCTTGAAGTTGTATTTCAAGTTTTTTTGTGATTTTTAAAATATCAGTAGGGCTAATTTCTTCTTTTTCGTTGTTGTTTTTATCTTTAAAAATATTTACCCTTTGCTTTGTGTTGTAAATGTTAATTTCGTTTTGCTCTATGACAAAATAAATAGGAACTATTTTACTACTCCACAGTCTTTTGTGAATTTCGCTTAAACTAATATTGTTAAATTTTTCATTGTTCGTGTTATCATAAATAAAGAATTGTGGGATATGTTTTTCATTACTGTTTTTTTGAAAAAAAACAGCATCAGCAAAATAATCGTTATAGGCAAGATATAAGTATTTACGCTGAGTTTCATTTATCTCATCATCTTTTTGAGTAACAAATAATAAATTATTGTTATTCTCTAAATTTAATTGTTTTAGTATATCTTTAAGCATTTCTTTATCAGTCAATTAAGAGAAGAAGATTAATCAACAAAGTTAATTAATTTTGTGGTCTAAATAAAATATTTTTACGTTTTTTTTCAATTTATTTAGTTTCTGTAATTTGTATTTTATAATGTTTTGCAATTATGGCTAACGGAAATGGGTTGGCGGAATTGGTATTTTTGTAGCTTGCGAAATGAGCGAAGAGAATGAAGCAAGCTACAAAAATATCAATTACGACCAAACCAATGTTAGGCACTGATTATCAATTTACTTATCTATTTCCAACCATAAGACGAAACCCAAATTTTAGCACCATTCCAAATATCTTGCCCATTAATTGTTCCGTCATAATAATCTGTATCTGTTATTTTAACTTCCATTTTTGTATAATTACTATTCCAACTTGTTACAATACCACGTATATTATAATCATTGGTTATAAATAAAAATGTCTGAGAAAATGAGTATGACACGCTTTCTCCCACTTCAAACTTACCTTTCTTTGTATTTGAAGAGCTACTACTACTTTGAGCAACATATTTCTCAAAATCATCACTTTTATCGTGGTCAAGTGCGTATTCTTTTTCATCGGGCAAACATAAGTGCCAACCGTTTTTTGGATTTATCCATATCGTGTTTCCTTTTGTTAATTTTTCTCCTTCATCTGTTAAACCGCCTGGACTTGCGGCAATTTTTATTTGAACACGGCTTTTACTACTATTCCATTGTTCTATTGAACCCATTACAATGCCTCTATAATCTTGTCTGCAAATTTTAAGACCTAAATCCCACTTACGAATATCACTATTTGCCTTAATTTTACGTTTCCTTTCTAATTTTGCATTCAAATTCTTTTTTCTGCCTTTTATATCGCTGTAATACTCTCCACTTGGGTATTTAATCAAATATTTGTCAAAATCAGAAGCTTTATTTGCATATTTTATCTCTAAATATAGTTTCCTTTCTTTCACTTGCGAAACATATTTTCCACTTGGATATTCAGATAAATAAGTGTTGCAATTATCTTTATCTCCGTCTTTGGCTGTTTCATAAACTGCAAGTTCTTTATCATCTAATAAGCTTTGTTTCTATTTTGCACCTGTGAAACATACCTGCCACTTGAATAAGTGTTCAAATAAGTATCGCAATTTGAAATGTCACCGTTTTGTGCATTTTTATAAATGCGGTCTTCCTCTTTCTTTGCTACTTGCTTGTTTATTTTATTTATTCCTGAACTTGCATTGCTTGCATAACTACTTGAAGAAAATAAATTTTTATATTCACGGTATGCTGATTTAGTATTTTTAGATTGTGCTATTTTGTAAGCTGTAACCTCGGCATCTGATTTATGAAAATCGGATGAGCTTTTATCAATATAATCTTTGTAGGCTTGCATTGTGTTTGTTAGTTGCGCATCGGTATATAGTTTATTGTCATAAGCTCTTTCTATTTGACTTACATGCTTACCTTTTGGATAATAAATTAAATATTGCTTGTATATATTTGTTGAATTTTTCCATATTGCTTCATTGTATCGTAATGCTTCAATTTTATTTTTAATCTCAGAATTGTATTTACCATTTGGAAATCTTTTGACAAAAGCATTTAATAATTCTATGTCATATTTTTCTTTTATACTTTCATACACCAATGTTTCTAAATCGGTTATTTTTTGTTCAAAATGTGTGTGTGATGGTTTGTGTAATTTTAAATTTACATTGTATATACTGTCTTTATGAAAATTTATTTTTTTTGTATATTTTTTGCTTCCTTTTTTAAAGGTGATTTTTGTTGGTGTCTTAGGTGAGTTGAAATTTCCCTCTCCCAAATCATTTGTAATAAATAATATATTTTTTCCTGCCACTTCAACACCCTTATAGGGTTTTCCGTTTTTTTTACTAATTTTAGCACTGAAATTTTTAAACTGGGGTAATTGCTTATATTTATTGCTAAAATAAATTGGTTCAAGACTCCAAACTTTTACATTGTCATCTGTACTACCTGAAACAATATATTTACCATTCGGACTGAATGCTACACTGTTTACACATTCAGTGTGTCCTTCAAATGTTCTTATCTCAAAGCCGGTTTTGAGATTCCAAAGTTTTATAGTTTTGTCGCAACTGCCAGAAATAATATATTTGTCATCATGGCTTAATGCTACACTCTTTACACATTCAGTGTGCCCTTCAAATGTTCTTATTTTTTGTCCGGTTTTAACATTCCATAGTATTATACTTTTGCCACTACCCGAAATAATGAATTTGTCATCCGAGCTAAATGTTATATTATGCACAGAACCGGTTCCTCTAAATGTTTTTATTTCTTGTCCACTATTTGTATTCCATAATTTTATTTGGTGGTTATTACCTGAAACAATATATTTGTCATCAGAGCTAATTGCAATAGCTTTTACTCCTATGTGGTTAAAAGTTCTTATTTCTTTTCCAGTGTTTATATTCCAAAGTTTTATTTTAGTACTTCTTGAAATAATATACTTGCCATTGTGGTTGTAGGCTACACCGCATCGCCGTCAGGCTAAAGATAATTCATTGACAATCAGATACGTAACACGAGTACGTACCATTCCCTACCAACGGCAAG
>JAOZVK010000324.1 GCA_029938185.1 Bacteroidales bacterium
GACCCACGCCTTAAAAGGGCGTTGCTCTACCAACTGAGCTAACTAGTCTTGTTTTTTACAACGATGCAAATATAAAATCAATATTTGTATTCTACAAACAGTTTTTAATATTTTTTTCTTTTTTTTTTATAAAAAATAATAATATTTTCTTTATTAGATATATACAAAAAAATAAAAATAAAAAAAAAGTTATTCAAGCTTTTTTTTCCGCTTACATAGATATTAGTTAATTACTTTTTTTGATTTAGAATTGATAAAATAACAAATATCAAAGCACATATACTTTGATATTTGCAATGTTGTTGCAAGATACGTGTGCAGAAACATTAGGTCGAAGACCTTAATTACCCATTTCCGAAATAAATTTAATTCTCATAAGTCTAATTTCTTCTTCCGAGTACTCATCATAACCAAGCTCTTTCAAAGCATTTTCAACACTACCAGTTTTGGCTTCTGAGAAGTATTCAAATACTTCGTCTTGGTGTTCTTCGTCTAAGACTTCATTTATATAGTAGTCTATATTAATTTTAGTTCCAGAATTTACAATAGCTTCAATTTCGGTAATTATATCAACTATTTCCATCTGCTTTGCATATGCAATATCTTCGAACGACATTTTTCTATCAATGTTCTTTATTATGTATACTTTTATTCCAGATTTATTTATAATTGATTTAACAATCATATCCTGAGGTCGCTCAATTTCATTTATTTCTACATATTTGGTAATAAGTTCAATAAACTCTTCACCAAATTTTTTTGCTTTTCCTGTCCCAACTCCAATTATTTTTTTCATTTCTTCCATTGAAATTGGATACTGAATAGCCATATCTTCTAATGAAGGGTCTTGAAACACAACAAAAGGTGGAACATTTTTATTTTTAGAAATCTTTTTTCTTAAATCTTTTAGCATAGAAAACAGTAAAGGATCAACTCCACCACTAGTTCCTTTAGGAATATCTGCATTTTCTCCTAACGAATCATAGTCGTGGTCTTTACTTAATAATATAGAATAAGGTGATTTTAGATATTTTTTGCCCTTATCTGTAACTCTCAATAATCCATAATTTTCAATATCTTTTTCAATTAAATGATTAACAAGAGCTTGCCTTATAACAGCATTCCAAAATCTAACTCCTTCTTTTTTACCAGATGCAAAAATATCTAATTCGTTGTGTCTGTATGATTTTATAGCAGAATTTAAAACACCTGAAAGTATGTTAGCAATATGTTCGGATTTAAATTTTTCTCTTACTTTAAAAACAGAATTAATAATGGTTGTAATAAATTTCTTACCTTCAAATTGAGGTTTTGGGTTTAGACAGTTATCACAATTACCACATGGTTTTGTAAGTATTTCACCAAAATAATTTAACAATATTTTGGGTCTACATAACGATGACTCTGCATATGCAATTGTTTCCAATAAAAGTTGCTTGCCAATTTCTTGTTCAGAAACTGGTTTGCCTTGCATAAATTTTTCAAGCTTTTGTATATCTTTGTAACGATAAAATGTTATACATTTTCCTTCGCCTCCATCTCTTCCTGCTCTTCCTGTTTCTTGATAATATCCTTCTAAGCTTTTTGGAATATCATAATGTATAACAAACCTTACATCGGGTTTATCAATACCCATTCCAAAGGCTATTGTTGCTACAATTATATCAATGTCTTCCATCAAAAACTTATCTTGATTAATTGTACGAGTTGACGAATCCATACCTGCATGATAGGCTAATGCATTTATGCCATTTACAATTAACAACTCGGCTAATTCTTCAACTTTTTTTCTACTCAAACAATATATAATACCCGATTTTCCAGTATTTTCCTTTATAAATTTTATTATTTGCTTTTCTGTATTTATTTTGGGTCTTATTTCATAATATAAATTTGACCTATAAAAAGATGCTTTATATACAATTGCGTCAAGCATTCTTAAATTTTTTTGTATATCATGTTGCACTTTTTGGGTAGCAGTAGCTGTTAGGGCAATTACTGGAGCTCTTCCTATCTCTTCGATAATTGGCCTAATTCTTCTATATTCCGGTCGGAAATCATGTCCCCATTCTGATATACAATGAGCTTCGTCAACTGCATAAAAGGAAATTGTAACATTCTTGAAAAAATCAATATTGTCTTGTTTTGTTAATGACTCAGGAGCTACATATAGTAGTTTTGTTTTACCATCTACTATATCTTTTTTTACTTGACCAATCTGTGTCTTATTCAACGATGAGTTCATAAAGTGTGCAACACCTTCATATGTGCTGTAACTTCGCATTGCATCTACTTGATTTTTCATAAGGGCTATTAATGGAGATATTACAATAGCTGTACCTTCGCTTATAAGTGATGGTAACTGGTAACACAACGACTTTCCTCCTCCAGTAGGCATTAATACAAATGTATCATTACCTTTTAAAACATTTTTTATAACAGCTTGCTGGTCTCCTTTGAATTTTGAAAATCCAAAATACTTTTTTAATACGCTAACTAATTGTTTATCAACTACACTACTCATTTTATTTCTTTTACTTATATTTTTATTAAAGTATTATTTAATAAGGCTTAAATTCTTATTTTTTATAAAATAGCCTTTTTTGCTTTTGACATTATTTATGAAAAAAAAATTGCTATTTTGATTTTCTGAAAATTAAAAAGTGAAATATATTTTAATATATAAATCAACTACAACATTTTATATTAGTATATTAATGAAATCTGGACTTTTTTGAGCCTTTTAGAGTTGCTTATGATTAAAAAAAATTGCTACTATTGATTATCAATTAATTAAAAAGCAAAAATAAAGTGGTTCACAAATAAACTTTAAGAGCCAAAATAATATGATGTAAATAATAATTTTTAAATTTCACACTAAAAGTAGTTAAACTTTTTTAGTTTACAAATTATATATTGTTTTTATAATAAAATTTTGTAATTAACAATTTGCAGTAATTTATAAATTAAATGTAAGTAACACATTATCAGTACACAAATAGAAGTATTATAATTTAAAGATATATAATAAATATTTAAATAATACATAAAATTTTTATTACATTTAAAAATTTGAAAATTCTATCCGATAGAAAAATAATTTTAGGAACAATAAATTTTATATAATAAACTAAATTTTAAGTAAAAATAGAATATATTTGCAAATATTTTTTTGGCTCTTCGAGCCTTTTAACGTTGCTTACGCATAAATAAGTAATTAACAATGAACAATGGACAATGAACAATTTTTCTTACGCCTGATAAACAACACAATATAAAAAACAAAAGTGTCGTTTTTATATATCGACCTAAATAATTATACTATTATTGATTATCAATTAATTAAAAAGCCAAAATAAATTTGTGCGTAAATAAACTTGAAGAACCATACCTTTTGTAATCGGTTAAATAGACAAATTAAGTACTGTTACAAAAAAAATTGATATTTACTTATTCGTAACTTTTTGATTAAGTTGTTTTTATACTAATGCGTAAGCAACTATAAATAGGTCGAAGACCTTATATTAATTTATTATATAAAAATTGAAAACATTTGAGAGTATTAAAGATATAGCAAAAAAAACAATTGAAATTGAATATAACTCTATAAAAAAACTTATAGATTATATTGATGATGATTTTGCTAAAGCTGTTGAATTAATTTATAAAAGTAGTGGTAGAGTTATTTTAACAGGTATTGGAAAAAGTGCTAATATAGCTAACAAAATTGTTGCAACGCTAAACTCAACAGGAACACCATCTATATTTATGCATGCAGCTGATGCTATTCATGGTGATTTAGGTATTATTCAGAAAGATGACATTGTAATTTGTATATCTAAAAGTGGTAATACTCCCGAAGTAAAGGTTTTAGTACCTCTTATTAAAAATTCGGGAAATAAAATTATTGCATTGGTTTCAAATACAAAATCATTTCTATCAAAACAAGCTGACTATGTTTTAAAAGCAACAGTAGAAAAAGAAGCTTGTCCTAACAATCTTGCTCCAACATCAAGCACTACAGCTCAACTTGTAATTGGCGATGCTTTGGCTGTTTGTCTACTTGAACACAGACGATTTACTAGTGACGATTTTGCAAAATATCATCCTGGTGGTGCATTAGGAAAACAGTTATACCTAAGAGTAAGCGATTTGTATGTTCATAATGAAGTTCCAAAAGTTAATGAGAACGAAACTATTGAAAATATTATTTTAGAAATCTCATCAAAAAGACTTGGAGCAACGGCAGTTATTGATGATTCTGGAAACTTGAAAGGTATGATAACTGATGGAGATTTAAGGAGAATGCTTTTAAAAGCAAAACCAGAACAAACTGATACTAATTTATTTTTAGAAAAACTTAGTGCTAAAGATATTATGAATTATAAGCCTAAAGTTATTGAAAAAAATGTTTTAGCAATAAAAGCATTTTACATGATGAAAAACAATAATATTACACAATTAATTATTGTAGAAAATAATAAATATATAGGTATTATTCATCTTCACGATATTTTAAAAGAAGGAATTGTTTAATTAACTTGACAAATTATAATTAGTATGAAAAAAAAGAATGAAGAGCCTGATGTTGAAATGTCATTTTTAGGTCACTTAGAAGAACTTCGATGGCATTTAATAAGAGCATTTATTGCTATTTTAGCTTTTGGTGTATTAGCTTTTATTTTTTATAATATTATTTTTGATTATATAATATTGGCTCCAAAAACACCAACGTTTATTACAAATATATATTTATGCGATTTTGGAAAACTAATTGGTAGTACAAAACTTTGTATTAATTCAAAACCTTTTCAGATTATAAATATAAATATGGCGGGACAATTTTCTACTCATATAATGGTATCAATTTATGCGGGTTTTATTATAGCTTTTCCATATGTATTTTGGGAAATATGGAGATTTCTTAAACCAGCATTATATAACAATGAAGAACAACAAACCAAAGGTGCTGTATTTTTTACCTCATTGTTATTTATGTTTGGAGTTTTGTTTGGATATTATTTAATTGTGCCCCTATCAGTTCATTTTCTTGGTGGATATAGTGTTAGTGTACAAGTAGTGAATCAAATAAATCTTGGTTCATATATTTCGACAGTTACATCGGTTGTACTTGCTGCGGGTTTAATATTTGAGCTTCCAATTGCAATTTATTTTTTAAGTAAAGCTGGATTAGTTACTCCTGCCGATTTGAAAAAATATAGAAAGCATTCATTAGTAGTAATATTAGCTTTATCGGCAATTATTACGCCACCCGATGTTTTTAGCCAGATTTTGGTTTCATTTCCTCTATTAATATTGTATGAAGTTGGAATTATGATATCGAAACGAATTGTAAAAAAAGATGAGAGTCTATTAGTTTAGCCTGATTAATTTATGAATTAAGGTTTTCGACATACTTAATGTGGCTTACGTGTTTTTGTAAATAATTGTCATATAATTAATTGTGCGAAAATAAATGTTAAAAAAATTTTGTTAGACAACTTATGTTTTCTTTATTCATCATTAGCTTTACTGCATACTTTCGAGAAACTTACAATATGCAAATAAAAAAGCAACCAAAAAGTGTGTATGATTTCCCAGAGGGTTTAAGTCCATGATTTTAAGGAACTGCCATATACGAGCCCCGTACATACGGTGGTGAGAGAGGCGCACTGGCTACCTTAGGGTAGTCAGCCGTCTACTCGATTAGGCACAGATAATCAATTCGTTTATTTATTTCCAACCATAAGGTGAAACCAAAATTTTAGCACCTTTATAGATAGATTGACCACCTATACTTTTAAGTAATTAACAATGAATAATGGACAATTAACAATTTTGTTTACGCCAGAATTACAATAAGTTACAACTTTACAAAGTGTCGATTTTATACAATGACCTACTTATTATAAGCATTTGTACCTGTTATTTTTATTTTCATTTTAGTAAAACTACCATTCCATTGTTGAACTACTCCACGAATATATTCAGTAGAAGTCTGATTCATTGCTTTATCGTACCAATTTGTGGCATCCCACGAATAACGGACACTTGCTCCCAAATCAAATTTTCCTTTCTTTGTATTCGAGGAACTGCTACTACTCGATGAAGTATATCTTTCAAAATCAGCACTTTTATCATGTGAAAGTGCATAAGATTTTTCATCATCTAAACATAAATGCCAACTTTTTTTAGGATTTATCCAAATGGTATTTCCTTTTGTTAGTTTTTCGCCTTCATCTGTTAAACCGCCAAGACTTGCTGCAATTTTTATCTGAACACGGCTTTTACTGCTATTCCATTGTTCAATTGAGCCCATCACGATACCACGATAATCTTGTCTGCATATTTTCAACCCTAAATCCCATTTACGAATATCGCTGTTTATTTTAATTTTACGTTCTCTCTCTAATTTTGCAGCTAAATTCTTTTTTCGGTCTTTTATATCACTGTAATATTCTCCATTTGGGTATTTATTTAAATATTTATCAAAATCAGAAGTTTTATTTGCATATTTTATCTCTAAATATAGTTTCCTTTCTTTCACTTGCGAAACATATTTTCCACTTGGATATTCAGATAAATAAGTGTTGCAATTATCTTTATCTCCGTCTTTGGCTGTTTCATAAACTGCAAGTTCTTTATCGTCTAATAAGCTTCAGAACTCACAAAAAGCGTCAAATTGAACAAAAACAATGGCAAATTAAAA
>JAOZVK010000325.1 GCA_029938185.1 Bacteroidales bacterium
TTTAATTTGCCATTGTTTTTGTTCAATTTGACGCTTTTTGTGAGTTCTGAACTTATGACATAAAGTCCCTCAAGGGACGAACTATTTTGCTCTATTCCCACAACTATCGTTGTGGGTTTACAATAGTTCGTCCTATCGGACTTTTGATTGCACAGGTCGATTATTTTTATACAGACCTGCAAGATTTTCAAAATCTTGCAGGTTTCTGCAATATGAAAGTCTTATTCGTTTCAGTATACATATCTTATACTCTAAACGGTTATAGTTTTAACATTAACAAACTGTTATCAATTATTAATCAAAACATTGTACCATTGTATCATTGAATAATTGTACCATTTAAAGTATAGAAAGGAAGAGCTTATATCAACATTTTATATTAAATATAAATTTTATAGTAAAAACATATTTTTAACTTTGCAAATAAAATTATGTAATTATGCTTATACAAATTGAATCATTTACCTATACACAAGATGTCAAGTTTAATCTGGCATTAAATATTAGAAGAAAAGTTTTTGTTGATGAATTAAATATTAGTAAATATGTCGAATTTGATGGTTTAGATGCTAAAGCAATACACTATTTGGTTTATATTGATAGTCTTGCAATTGGAACTGTGAGATGGCGACAATTGGAGGACGGGATAAAAATTGAACGATTAGCAATTTTAGAAGAATACAGGGGAAAAGGAATTGCTATTGTGTTAATTAGATATGTTATTGAAGAGTTATTAAAATCAAAACTTGAAATATATCTTTATGCAATGGAAAATGTTACCAAATTTTTTGAAATGCAAAGATTCAAAATTATTGGAGACAAAGTAGTTGAAGCAAATTTAGAGCATTATAAAATGATATATACTTTAAATGATTCAATTATTCAATGATTCAATGATTCAATGGTACAATGATACAATGATTCAATTATTCAATGATTCAATTATTCAATGATTCAATTATTCAATGATTCAATTATTCAATGATTCAATGATTCAATGATTCAATGGTACAATTAATCAATGATTCAATGATTCAATGGTACAATTATTCAATGGTACAATACTTTGATTAATAATTGATAATCGTTTATAGTATGTAAGTAATGAGTTAAAAAAGGGGAAGAAATTTTTAGCTTTTAACTTTTAGTTTTTAACTACTTAGTGTGTAAGCAATATTAAACAGGTCGAAGACCTTAAAGAAAAAATAATGGCAAATCAAATTAAAAAATTAATCAACCAAACAGCAATTTATGGATTAAGTAGCATCGTTGGTAGGTTATTAAATTATTTGTTAGTACCACTTTATACTCGTGTATTTATTCCAAGTGAGTATGGCAAAGTAGCAATATTATATACCTATGTTGGTTTTCTATTTATTTTCTTGACATATGGAATGGAAACTGGTTTTTTCCGATTTTCAAAAAATGATAAATATAAATCTAAGGTTTATGCAAGTACATTATTACCAATATTTATATCATCTCTGCTTTTTGTAATTGCAGTAATACTATATGCCGAACCAATATCAAAATTTATTAACTTTGAACAAGATAAATCATATATCATTTGGTTTGCAATAATAATAGGTGTTGATACTTTTACTGCAATACCTTTTGCAAAGTTAAGATTAGAAAATAAAGCAGCCAGATTTGCAACAATTAAAATTATTAATATTGTAATAAATATTGGTTTTAATCTATTATTTTTAGTAATAATTCCTTATATTATTAAAAACAATCCAGATAGTATTGTTAAAAATTTTTATTCGGCTGATATTGGAATTGGGTATATTTTTATCTCAAATTTGATTGCATCACTAGCAACAGTATTGCTTTTAATGCCTGATATTTTTGGAGTTTTCAAAAATTTTGCTTTTGATTTTAAGGTTTTTAAAAAAATATTTGTTTATTCTTTTCCTTTATTGTTTGCCGGATTGGCTATAATGATTAACGAAACAATAGACCGTATTTTGTTGGAAAACTTTATAGTAGTTCCCGAAAATATTATCAATAAACGTGAATTTATAGTTTCACAAATAGGAATATATGCAGCAAATTATAAAATTGCGATATTAATGTCATTATTTATTCAAACATTTAGGTATGCTGCCGAACCATTCTTTTTTTCGCAAGCTGATAAAAAAAATTCCAAAAAAACTTATGCTGATGTAATGAAATACTTCTTAGTTTTCAGTTTAATAATTTTTTTAGGAATTATAGCTTATCTTGATATTATTAAATATTTTATTGATATAAGATACCACGAAGGTATTATAATAGTTCCTATATTGTTGATGTCTAAGTTATTTTATGGTGCAGTTTATAATTTATCAGTTTGGTATAAACTAACAAACAAAACAATGTACGGAGCCTATCTTGCTGCTTTGGGAGCAGTTGTTACAATTGTTGTAAATATTTTGTTAATACCCTATATTGGCTATTTAGCATCAGCTTGGGCAGCATTTATTTGTTATTTTGTAATGATGATTAGTTCTTATTTTATTGGAAGAAAATATTATAAAATTAATTATGATTTAAAACAGATTGGAAAATATACAATAATTGCAGTATTCATATATTTAATAATGAGTTATATTCCATCGAATAATATAATTTTACAGTATGGAATAAATACAGTTTTGTTATTATCTTTTATATCCTTTTTTGTATTAAAAGAAAAACTACATCTTAGAATTATTGAGTGGAAACAAAAAATTAAAAAAGTATAAAATGAACTTACAAGTAATAAATAAGTCAAAGCATAAATTACCTGAGTATAGTACACAAATGTCAGCAGGTTTAGATTTAAAAGCTAATATTGATGAAAGCATAATTGTTAAACCACTTGAAAGAGTTTTAGTTCCAACCGGATTGTTTATTGCCCTCGAAAAAGGCTATGAAGCTCAAATACGTCCAAGAAGCGGTTTGGCTATTAAACATGGTATAACAGTGCTAAATTCTCCTGGAACTATTGATGCAGATTATAGAGGTGAAATTAAAGTAATTTTAGTAAATTTATCAAACAATAGTTTTACCATAAATGACGGCGAGCGAGTATGTCAAATGATAATAGCAAAACACGAATCAATAATTTGGAATGAAGTAAGTACATTGAATACAACCAGTAGGGGAGGAGGGGGCTTTGGTCATACTGGTATTTAAGGTCTTCGACCTATTTATAGTTGCTTACGCATTAGGATAACGATAATTTAATCAAGAAGTTCTAAATTAATAAATGTTGAAAAACTTTTATAACAGTACTTAGCTTATTAAAAGTTAAAAACTAAAAATTAAAAGTTTACGTATCTATGGAAAATATATTACAACACAAATTCCTAAGTTTAAGTGTAATAACAGGAATCTTAATTTCAATTTTAATTATATTTTTTACTCAAAAAAAATGTAATAATAAAAAAATTGATAATCCTGCATTATTTACTCAGGAAACAATAAAAAAGAAAATACCTCAGGCAACAGCCGGATTTGTTATTGATGGTAGTTTACAGCTAGTTATTTATAATTGTTTTCAAAATATAAGTTGGGAAAAATCGTTTGAAAAACTGGATTATTATCAAATGTCTTTCTCTGCAGGAGAAGCAATGGTAAATAATATTATTGTTTCGGCTGCGGGTTCTTGTCTAATTGATGGATTTACCAAAAATGGAAAAATTAAAGAAACTCTAACTGCTGCCAATGTCAGTAAAGATTGTGTAATAGGTACAATATCAGCATTATTGGTACAAACAGCATTTAAAGGTTTTGGCAAAACACTAAAAAAGCTCAAAAATATTGCTATCAATACTCCAAGTAAATTTATAAATGGTCTTACTAAACTTGGAATATTAAGACCAAAAATGTTGGTAAACGATATTGCAAAAATTGAATCTAAAGAAAAGATTATCAAGGTTTGCAGTAATATTGGACTAAATGATGTAGAGATTCGTAATTTGATTTTTAAAAGTAAGTTGTTTTTGGTGAAAGTCGATTTGATGGGAGGAGTATCAAGAAATGACAGTAAAATAGGCAAACTTTGGGTAAATTATGACCTCAATGCAATAAATGGAGTGAATGCAATAAAAGATGATGTGAAAAATTTTGATAAATATTTTGCAAGAAAAGGTATTTTTATTGACGAGGTGGTTGTGGCAAATCCAAGAGCGCAATTTTTGAAATTTATTGAGAAATCAGTAAAACAGGGAGGGAGAGTTATTGTTATTGGAAATACGACAAATCCATTTTTTCATAAACATATATTTAGAAAATATTTTAATCAAAAGCAAACTATATTTGGAAAATTTAAAGTTAGCGAAAGCAAAGTTTATAGAGGTGTACCCGAATTTATGAAAAATATAAAATTTCAAAAAGTTGAGGGACAAAATATTAAAATTGAAACATTAAAAACTATTACTTTAATAAAAATTTAATTATGAAAATTTTCCCCAATAATTATGATTTCATAGGTCAATTTGTAGCTTATTTTGGAGATATTTTAAAAAGCAAAGAGTATTTTATAATTCCATATTTCAACATAGAAGTAATTGAAGGGCATCCACTTTATATTAATGATAAAATAACATATATTGATAAATCATATTGGGTTTTTAAAAATATAAAAAAAATTATAGAAACTATATATCCAGCTAATTCAGAAATTATAATTAATAAAAATACTTTTGAAGGTGATAGTAATTATGAGATTTTTCAGTTTGGTGCTGATTTGTTTAAATCTAAACTTTATGGCAAAGAAGCAATTACTTTTGAATGGGAAATATGGGCAGAAAGCTGTTTTTTACAACTTCTTGATGACAGTCAATTATCTAATGAATTGTTTATACCGTTTGGTACACCAAAGTTAAAAACTAATATTGATTTAAAAAATGTAATTGATTTTATCGAAAATAAACAGTTACCTGATAACTTAAAAAAGCTTATTGAAAATGATAATTCTACAATAGTAAAAACTTATGGAATTAACTATAATGACTTTGAATATGTATAAAAATTACCAACTGAATCAATAGTATTTTTATTGAAGAGGTGGTGGTTAGTAATCCAAGAGCTAAATTTTTAAATTCAATTCATAGTTCAATAAAACCTAATGGGAAAGTAATAATTCATGGTACATTGAGTAATAAATTCTTTAATAAAACTTTAAAAAAAACAAAAAATGGGTTATTAATAGAAGGTTATATTATTGATTCTTACATAAAGGGGATAGGTTCTGGTTTTAAAAACTTGATTTTTAAACAAACGACAGGAAAAATAATAGAAAAAAAACATATATGGACAATTACATTACGAAAGCTATAAATAAAAATAATCAAATTATTGTAAATGACTGTGATAGCATTGACTCAATGAATACTTACTGTGGTGAGTATATTAAAACTGAAAATTTTTATATTATTCAGGTTATTAGTTTGGGTTATGGCGAAGATGTACAGTCTGAAGATGAGTTATATCATATAGATAAAGCATATCTTGTTTTTATAAATTATAAATTTATTGAACAAACGATATATCATGCAGATAAAGAAACTGTAAATAAAATTTATGGTAATAATTATTTGAATACTAAAGTAAATACATTTTATATTTGTGGTGAACATATTGGAAATCATTTAGATAATAAAGATATGATTTATACTGAAAGACAGGTTGATGCTGAAAGTTGTTACATACAATTATTAGAAAACAGTAAAATATCAAATAATTTATTTTTACCAATTGACACTACAAATCAAAAAGCAAATATGAATTTAAAGGAAGTTCGAAATTTTGTAACAAATAAATACTTACCTGAAAATTTGAGAAAACTAATACAATGAAAAAATTAATATATCTAAATTGTCAAGATGAAGATATTGGTTATATGACTGCATACTACAGTGATATAATTAAGACAAAGTTTGTTTATATTATCCCTTTTATAGATATTAGTATCAGTAATGAAATTAGTAAGAGTGGAAGAAGTAATACATTTATAGACATGGCTTATCTTGTGTTTAAAAATTATAATATAATTAACTGTGAGTTTTACGGTTATAACGAAACGGAATCAACAATACTGTATTCAATTTTAGGAAAAACAAACAATAAAAATCATAAAGAATTTACACTAGGAGCAGATAACTTTAATGCAACATTATTAAACAGAAATAATCAGTTTGATTCTGGTTGTAGTTGGGAAATAGAATGTGAAACATTTATGCTTCAATTATTAGAAAGTTCAAAAACAACTTATGGTACATTTGGTTTTACTCCATTCGATATGCCAAACTTAAAAAGTAATATGGATTTGCAAGAATCAATCAATTTTATGAAAAATAAATATTTGCCCGAAAATCTTAAAAATTTAATAAAAAATGATAAACCCCAAAAAATATATGAAATATACGAAAAACAGAAAATTGTAACTGAACCTTTTATTATTTGAGTGAATTTTCAATGATACAATATTCTGATTATACTGAATTAGTTTAAGAATTTTACTTTTATATAAATGTTATAAGTTATTAATCAGAATATTGTACCATTGAATAATTGAACCATTGATGGTATATAAGATTAAAAAAACAATAATGGAAAATATATTACAACACAAATTCCTAAGTTTAAGTGTAATAACAGGAATCTTAATTTCAATTTTAATTATATTTTTTACTCAAAAAAAATG
>JAOZVK010000326.1 GCA_029938185.1 Bacteroidales bacterium
AATGATTTAATAGTTTAATTATCAAATAGTTTTAAGTTCGTAAAGTAGAATTAAATATATTATTTTATTATCAAATTTAAAAACTCAAAAATATGAATAAAATTAACAAATTACTATTTGTTTCATTAAGCTTGATTTTTTTTGCATCATGTGGAACTAAAAGCTTAACAGCTAAGAGAACTAAAATGATTATTGGAAAATGGAGCATACATGATATTAGTATGGAATCGGAAAAAAGCAAAACGATGACAGCAGAAATGAAAAAGACAATAAAAAAAATGTTGGAAGGTTCCTATATGGAATTTAAAGCAGATAAAAGCTTTTCTACAAAAATTGCAAAAAATGAAAATACTGGAACTTGGTATATTAGCGAAGATGGAGCAAAACTATTTATTAATACAGGAAAAAAAAGTGAACCTCTAAATATTAAAACTCTTACTAAAGAAAACTTAGTTTTATTTGCTACAAACGATAGTGGTACTATTACAATGATACTTAAAAAGAAAAAATAACTTAAATTTTATTATTAATTAGTGTGCGTCCATAAAGTCAGCAATTTTATAGGTCATGCCTAAAGGCATTTATGTAATTGGCTTGTTATCAGCCCACGATTACCATCGTGGGTTACCAATAGATCATCGCTTTGCGATTTTATTGACTTTATGGATAGACACTAATTAAATAAACTATAAATATGAAAAAGTTTAACAAATTACTATTTGTTTCATTAAATGTTGTGGTTTGATAGTATTTGCATACTTTTATCAAAAATTTTAATATATGTAAACTGTCTGATTATATGAGTTTTTTTACACTTGAATAATTTTGTTATCAATAAAAAAACGTTTTTTATTACTGCAAATTTATTCAAACCATTACAAAAATTATAAAAAATCAAAATTTGAACTTTACATTCAATACAAAAGTACCGCAATTTAACAAGTTGGGAATACACAGATTCTTAACTTAATAGCAATGATTGTTAGCCTCGTATGAAGCTAAGCGAAATACGGAGAATAAAGATAATACAATAAAAAAATTAAAAAATAATATTGTTGTAAATTATTAATTTTTATAAAACCAGGTCTAAATCCTTAATTAAGTATTGTTACAAAAGTTTTTCAACATATATTTTCTCATAACATCTTGATTAAATTGCTTTTGTATTAATGCGTAAGCAACTATAAATAGGTCGAAGACCTTAACATTTAATAAATTTTTTTGAATGAAAAAACTAATAAGTACTTTTATAAAATATCCATTCTATGCCAATATAGTATTAGTAGTGCTGGTACTTGCTGGGATTTTTGGATTAACTAGTATAAAAAAATCTTTTTTTCCTGAACGTAAATCTCGTTTTATTACCGTATCGGTATCATATCCAGGAGCATCGCCAAAAGAAATGGAAGAAGGAATAACTGCTCGGATTGAAGAAGCTGTGAGAGGAATTGTTGGAATAAAAGAAATAACATCTACTTCGTCGGAAAATTTTTCAAGAGTTAAAATCGAAACAACAGGAGAATATAAACTTGATGAATCTTTGCAAGAAGTAAAAAATGCAGTTGATGCAATAAACTCCTTTCCATCGGCTGCCGAGAAACCAATTGTAACTAAGCAACGTAGTACAACACAAGCAATGTATATAGGAATTTCGGGAGATATTAATCTGAAAACACTAAAGAAATATGGTCAGGAAATTGAAGAAGATTTTTTAACATCTGGTGTTGTCTCTCAGGTAAGTGTTACAGGCTATCCTCCTATCGAAATATCAGTTGAGGTCAAAAAAGAAAACATACAAAGATATAACATAACTTTTGACGAAATAATTAATGCTATTCGCCAAAACAATAGTGATATATCGGCAGGTATGATAAAATCAGAAGAAGAAGAAATATATGTACGCTCGCGTTTAAGAAGTGTAAATCCGGATAAGATTGGAGAAATTATTGTCAGAGCAAAACAAGATGGGAGCAATATTAGAATTAGAGATTTGGCTAATGTGAAGTTAAAATTTGCCGATGTCTCAAACGAATTTTCAATGAATGGCAAACAAGCTATTTGGATGTCGGTTGAAAAATTAGCTGAAGAAGACCTTGCAAAAATTGCAAATTACACTAACGATTATGTAAAAGAATTTAATGAAAAACATACAGATATAAAAATGTTTGTTGTTTTTGATTTTCATGAAATGCTTGGTGGTAGACTAAAATTATTATATACAAATGGCTTAATGGGATTGATATTAGTTGTTATTACATTAGCCTTGTTTTTAAGCTTTAGACTATCATTATGGGTTGCTTGGGGAATACCCGCTTCATTTTTGGGCATGTTTATAGTAGCCAATATGTATGGTATTACTATTAATATGATTTCATTGTTTGGAATGATATTAGTAATTGGTATTCTGGTAGATGATGGAATTGTTATAGGCGAAAATATATTTACACATTTCGAAATGGGCAAATCGCCAATGTTAGCAGCACGCGATGGAACAATGGAGGTATTGCCAGCAGTAACAACCTCAATAGCAACTACAATAGTTGCTTTTACCCCTTTACTTGTTTTGAGCGGTGCATTTGAGTTTCTTTTCGAAATGGCATTTGTTGTAATTTTTAGTTTGGTATTTTCTCTTGTTGAGGCATTTATTGTACTTCCAAATCACATTGGAAGTCCACATATACTACGCTCAAAAAAACGTCAAAATGCAATTAGGAGAGGACTCGAAAAATTCATTAATTTTATGAAACATAGATTATATGGATTTGTATTGAAAAAAGTTATAAAATGGAAGTGGATTGCTTTTTTTGTTCCTGCTGGAATACTTTTTTTAACTATTGGTTTGTTTAGAGGTGGTTTTATAAATGCAACTTTTTTTCCAAACATTCCTTTTGATATGTTTAATGTAGATTTAGCATTTAAACCTGGAGATGGAGAAAAAAAGACTTTAGAATACATTAAAAAATTTGAAAAAGCTGTATGGGAAGTAGATAAAGATTTGATGAAAAAGTACAATGACAGTTCGTTTATAAAAGCAACATTTCGTTTTACAGGTAGTTCTTTCGATGGCTTAGAAAATGGCTCACATGCAGGACGTGTAATGGTATTTATGCGAGATATGGAAGGAGCAGCAATATCGAGTTTTGATATTGCCAAAAAAGTGAGGGAGAAAATCGGAGAAGTAAAAGAAGCAGAAAAACTTTCGGTTGGAGGTAGAAATAGATTTGGTAGCCCTGTATCAATAAGTTTGTTAGGTAAAAATCATGAAGAGTTAAAACTTGCTAAAGAATATTTGCTTGATTATATGAATAGTATGCCCGAACTTATGAATGTAACCTCTAACGATGCTACTGGAATGCAAGAAATATTACTTGAACTAAAACCCAAAGCATATTTTTTGGGCTTGAACCATGCAATAATTAGCAATCAAGTACGCCAAGCTTTTTATGGTGGACAAGCACAACGCCTGCAAAGTGGAAGAGACGAGATAAGAGTATGGGTACGTTTTCCAAAAGTTGATAGAAAAACAGTAGGACAACTTGAAAGTATGAAAATTAAAACACAAAAAGGTGAATTTCCATTAAATGAATTAGCAACATATAAAATAGAAAGAGGTCCTGTAAATATACAACGTTTTAAAGGTTCTCGCGAACTTAGAGTTTCGTCGGATTTGCTTGACCCATATGCACCTGTGCCACCAATTCTTGAAAAAATTAACAATAATGTTATTGAAGAAATAAAAGTAAAATTTCCTGGTGTTAAAATACAATATCAAGGACAACAAAGAGATAGCAATGATGCTATGGGAGAAATGGGCAAGTATTTTGGAATTGCATTTGCAGTAATTATACTAATATTGATGATACATTTTAAATCAGCAAGTTTTGCATTTGTAATTATATCTATGATTCCACTTGCTTGGTTGGGTGCAACTTGGGGACATGGTATCGAAGGAATACCTGTTTCAATATTAAGTGCTTGGGGAATGATTGCTTTGTCTGGAGTAATTATAAATGATGCCGTTGTTTTTTTAGCAAAATATAATTCAAATGTACTTGAAGGAATGGAGGTTGAAGATGCTGTTTACGATGCTGGGATTTCAAGATTCCGACCAATACTTTTAACAACAATAACAACTACTGTTGGTTTATATCCATTGATTCTTGAAGAAAGTTTTCAGGCACAGTTTCTTATTCCTATGGCTGTTTCGCTTGCATATGGAGTATTAGTCGGCACAGCATTTATATTGGTATTTTTTCCAGTATTGATATTAGTTAGAAATTCTATAAAAGTTAAAATTAAAAGATTATTTACAGGAAAAACACCAAGTCGCGAAAGTGTTGAAACTGTGCTGATAAATAGTAAAAGAGAAATTAAGTAATTAATAATTTAGTAATTAACAATTTTGCTTAATAAAAACTTACAAATTAAATATAATGACAATTAGAAATATAATTTTAGTTTTATATATTGTTTTATTTTCAACATTAAATAGCTATTCTCAACGGGATTCAACAGTATCGGATTCTTTAAATGTCGAATTATCAGATGTTATAAAGATGAGTTTAGAGAATAACTATCAAATGAAAATAACTAAAAAAAATCATGAAAGTGCAAAAATTGATAATACATGGGGTTCGTCTGGAAGATATCCAACAATAAATTTGGGTGTAAATTTTGGAAACAGACTTGATAATACCGAAATACAAACACAGGGACAAAGTTCAAGAGTTGATATGACAACAAACTCAATAAGCCCGTTTGTATCACTTAACTGGGTGTTATTTAATGGATTTGCAGTTATCACAACCAAAAGAAACCTTGAGTTACAAGAACAAGTATCCGAACAAAGTTTAGTGGTGCAAATTGAAACTACCTTGCAGGATGTGGTTCAATCATATTATAAAGTTTTGCTCGAAAAAGAAAAACTAACTGTTATCAGGCAAGTAATGAAGCTATCGCATGATAGATACAAATATGTATTAAATAAAAAAGAATTTGGTAGTGCTGTAACTTTTGATGTTCTTCAGGTGAAAAATGCATTTTTAACAGACTCATCAAACTATTTATTACAAAAATTAAATTACGAAAATTCAATAAGAGGTTTAAGTTTAATGATGGGCGATTCGTCTCAGGTTTTTTATAATCCAACAGACTATTTTGCAGCAAAAACTGATACATTTATTTTGTCCGATTTGGAAAGCAAAATGCTAAGTAGTAATAAAACTTTGATAAATCAATATTTATATCAAAATATACTTGAAAATAATATTAAACTTCAAAAAAGTTCATTGTATCCAACTATCTCTTTATCATCTGGTTTAGATTATTCAAACCGAAGAGTCTCGTATGACCCTGGAAGTACAAGCAGCTCATATGCATATGATGTATATGCAAACCTTTCGATACAATATACAATATTTAGTGGGGGGGCAAAAAAAAGAAATATCAAAAAAGCAAAAATACAACAAGATATTGGAGAACTGCAAATATCTGAAATAAAGCGTACATTAAGAAATAATCTAATATCGGCACTTGAAATGTATAATGCCAGAATGCAATTGTATAATGTTGCATTAGAAAATTTTGAAAGTGCAAAACTTAATTTACAAATTGCTGAAGATAAATTTAAAACGGGTGCTATAAATTCATTTAATTACAGGGATATACAAATGTTATATTTGAACACATCGTTTACAAAATTAGAATCAATATTTAATTTATTAAATTCTCATACCGCATTAATGAGAATAACAGGAGGTATTATTTCTGAATATAATTAAGGTATTCGACCTATTTAATGTGGCTTACACAATTTACGTCTTTTACATATTTAGTTTTGCGTACTTTGCGTGGAATTATAGCAATAATATTTTTTGTCGTATATTGAATAATCGTATCATTGAACCATTGTATCATTGAACCATTGAACCATTGAATAATTTAAACTTATAAAACCAATGATTAGTTCCGAAATAAAAATAAGAGTAAGATATAGCGAAACAGACCAAATGGGTTATGTTTATTATGGCAATTATGCACAATATTTTGAAGTAGCACGTACCGAAATGTTACGCAACAATGGACTAACATACAAAGAGATGGAAGAGCGAGGTTTAATGTTACCTGTTTCTCTTTTTGATATTAAATACATAAAACCCGGATTTTATGATGATTTGTTATCTATAAAAATTTACTTGAAAAAAATACCATCTGTACGTATGGTTTTTAACTATGAGACTTATAATCAAAAAAAAGAACTCCTAAATATTGCAAATACAACATTAGTTTTTATTGATAAAGAAAACAAAAAACCTACTAAAGCACCCGATTTTTTTATTTCTAAAATTAGCAAATATTTTTAGGATCTTTGAGCCTTTTACCTTGCTTGCGCATGAATATTTTACTAAGGTCTTCGATATAATGCATTTAACTAACAGAACTCACAAAAATAGTTCTTTTTTTAAAATAATCGGGCTACCCGTCAGAAGTTGGACAGTTTTGTTTATCAGATATTTCGTAACAGGATAAAATCAATCCTGTAAATCCTGTCAAAAAATAAAATAATGTCCAATACTATACGTGTAACCTGATTTGCCTTATATGAGAGACTGTTCACTTTTCACACAATACATAAGTACTGAATATCAGATAATTAAAA
>JAOZVK010000327.1 GCA_029938185.1 Bacteroidales bacterium
ATCCTGTTAATCCTGTCAAAAAATAAAATAATGTCCAATACTATACGTGTAGCCTGAAATTTGCAAATCATTAAATAGCAAAAAAAAATATGAAATTTCAATTAGAAACATTAGAATACCAAGAAGAAGCCATAAAATCTGTTTTAGAAGTTTTTTCAGGAACTGCAAAAAACACTTTTGATAATGCTACAATTGAAGGAATTAGAAAAAATATTTGCAATTTATCAAAAAACGAAATAAAAAATAATATTGAAAAAATTGTGCTAAACAATAATATTAGTTTGGAAACAGCAAAGCTATCTGATAATAATGATTTGTGTATTGAAATGGAAACAGGAACAGGCAAAACATTAGTCTATCTAAAAACTATTTACGAACTATACAAAGAATATCAATTTTCAAAATTCATTATTCTTGTTCCGTCTGTTGCTATTAGGGAGGGAATTTTATCAACTTTTAACGCTTTTAAAGAGCAATTAAAAGACATTTACAATATTGAACCAACGCTTTTTGAATATATCAGTAAAAAATTAAATAAAGTTGTCAGTTTTATTGAGGAACAACACCCGCAAATAATGCTTATGACTTTGGCATCTTTTAATTCAGAAGATAGAATATTAAATCAAGCACAAAGAGAAAATTTGTTTAATAATACGCCTTTTATTGAAGGTATTGCAAAAACAAATCCGATAATACTTATGGACGAACCACAAGTAGGAATGGATACCGAAAATTCAATAAAACAAATAGCAAAACTAAATCCGCTTTATAAAATAAGATATTCAGCAACTCATAAAATTATTAAAAATTTATTGTATCGTTTAACTCCTTACGACAGTTACAAACAAGGATTAGTGAAAAAAATTGAAGTGCTAACTGTAAGCGAAAAAAACGACGAAGCAACATTAAAAATAGAACTTGTTAGTATAAAAAACGAGACAGGAAAACCCAAAGCTATATTAAAAGCTTGGAAATTAAAAGGCGGAAAATACGTATTTGATTTAGTGAAAAATATCAAAGATGGAGATAATCTTGGAGAAAAAACAAAAAATCCGAGCTACAATAATTATAAAATTGAAAGAATAAACAAAAGTCTTAAAACAGGGAAATGGAGTATTAAATTTGCAAACGGAATTGAGCTTTTTGAAAAACAAACATCTACAAATATTGAAAGTATATGGAATTTGCAAATGGAATGGTTAATGCACCGACATTTTAAAAAATATTTAGAATTAGAACAAAAAGGAATTAAATGTTTATCACTTGTTTTTATCGACAGGGTTTCAAATTATGTAGGTTCAGAACCAATAATTAAAAATATTTTCATTAAAAAATATAAAGAAATTTACCCCGAATATTATAATGGAACAGAACCAACAACCGAACAAATTGAAGCTGTGCAAGGCTATTATTTTGCAACAACTACAAAAGGCGAATATACAGATAATAAAAACTCAATAAAGAAGAACAAAAAAATATTTGAATTAATTTTAAAAAAGAAGAACGAACTTCTTTCGCTTGACAATCCAGTTCAAATTATTTTTTCACATTCAGCTTTGGGTGTAGGGTGGGATAATCCAAATATTTTTAATATTGCAACCTTAAATAATTCTTTTTCTGAAATAAAAAAACGACAAGAAATAGGTAGAGGCTTACGAATATGTGTAAATCAAGAAGGTAATAGAATATACGACAATAATGAAGAGGAAGAACGTGTAAATAATTTAACTGTTATTCCGAACGAAACCTACGAGACTTTTGTTACTCAATATCAATCTGAAATTAACGAAATATACGGAAGTGATAGCGATGGAGCAAAATTTACACATTCGCATAAAGGTAAAAAACAAAATAAAATTTCTTTTAAACTAAACAAAAACGAAACTGTTAATACAGCTTTTAAACGTTTTTGGAAAAAAATGGCAAAAAAAACTCGTTACAATACTTATTTTAACGACGAAGATTTAATTGAAAATGCAAGTAAAAAAATAAATGAGATAGAAATTAGCGATTATCTCGTTGAAGTTGCAAGTCATTCGATTGACAATTTTAAAGAAAATGAAATAAATACTTCTTTCGGAGGTAAAGAAACTTATAAACAAAAAGCAAGTTTTTCTATAACAGATGTATTTGAAGAAATAAGTAAAAACACAGGCTTGAGTTATCCTGCAACTCAAAAAATACTTGGAAATATAAAAAATATTGACCAGTTAATAAAAAATCCACCAAAATTCACGCAAAAAATGATTTCGATAATTAAAAATGTAGAATTAGACGAAATGTATAGAGGTTTAAGTTACGAACTGACCGGTGAAACTTTTGATTTTGATTTTAAAAACTTCACAAAACAAAAGGCTTACAGGGAATACGTGGAAACACCCAATAAGGGCTTTTTTGATAAAATGATTATTGACAGCAATAATGAATATCTGTTTGCCATTGGTGCGGAAGACCCCATGAGAGACGAAGTAGTCGCATTTATGAAATTACCCGATTATTATAAAATTGAAACACCAATAGGAACATACAATCCCGATTTTGGTTTAGTTATGAAACGCAAGCAACTAAAAAATGGTAGCGAAGAAGAATTTAATTTTGTAATTGAGATAAAGGGAACAAATGACCTCGAAGACAAAAAATCATTAAAAGCAAGCGAAGTATATAAAATAAAATGTGCAATTAAGCACTTCAACGCTTTGGGTGTGGAAGCATTTTTCAAAGCACCAATCAAAGATTTTATAACTTTTGAAGAGCAAGCAAACAGGATAATTGATAATAATTATGAAGAAAAATATTATTAAGGAGAAGAGTTTTTTATTTGCGTTAAGAGTTGTAAACTTATATAAGTATTTGTGTGAAAAGAAAGAGTTTGTGTTATCTAAGCAACTTTTACGTTCGGGAACAGCTGTTGGGGCATTAGTTAGAGAGGCGGAACACGCAGAAAGTAAAAAAGATTTTATACACAAAATGGCAATTGCTCTGAAAGAAGCAAATGAAACAGAATATTGGATCGAACTTTTAAAAGAAACGAATTTCTTAAACAATACGGAATATACAAAGTATTATAAACGAAGCAACAGAACTGATAAAACTCTTAATATCAATAATAAAAACAACTAAGAGTAATTTACAATTGATAATTGACAATTATAAATTATCAATTAAAAAGAAGTATAATGGAAAACAAACAAAATTTTATAATATACAATACACCAGACGGTAAAGCAAATGTATCGCTTTATGCAAAAGATGGTAATATTTGGATGAACCAAAATCAGCTAACAGAACTTTTTGACACCTCTAAGCAAAATGTAAGTTTGCACATTGTTAATATACTAAATGATAATGAATTAGATGCAAATTCAGTTGTCAAGGATTACTTGACAACTGCCACAGATGGCAAAAAATATAATATCACTTTTTACTCGCTTGATATGATACTGGCAATAGGTTTTAGGGTGAGAAGCAAAAGAGGAACTCAGTTTAGAATTTGGGCTAATAAAAACCTTAAACAATACATGATTAAAGGTTTTATTATGGATAACGAACGTCTGAAAAATCCAGACGGAAGACCCGATTATTTTGACGAACTTTTAGAACAAATTCGTGATATACGTGCATCTGAAAAACGTTTCTACCAAAAAACAAGAGACCTTTTTGCACTTAGTAGCGATTATGACAAAACTGACAAGGCAACTCAAATGTTTTTTGCCCAAACACAAAACAAACTTCTTTTTGCTGTTACCAACAAAACTGCCGCAGAACTAATTGTAGCAAGGGCAAACCACGAAAAAGAAAACATGAATTTAACATCATGGAAAGGAACAGTAGTAAGAAAACAAGACATATATACGGCTAAGAATTATTTAACAAAAGATGAAATTGATACTCTTAACCGCTTAGTTGTTGTATTTTTAGAAAGTGCAGAGCTTAGAGTAAAAAATAGAATAGATATTAATATGGATTTTTGGAAACAAAATGTTGATAAAATTATTGAGTTTCAGGATAAAAAAGTATTAAAAGACTTAGGCGCTATTAGCAACGAACAAATGAAAAAAATAGTAAAAGAAACTTACCAACAATTTGATTCAAAACGTAAGACTTACCAAGCAGAACTTGCAGACAAACAAGATATTGAAGAATTAAAACAAATTGAAGAAACAATAAAAAATAATGGATAATTAACAATTGACAATTGATAATTTTGCTTTCGCAAGAATCATTGTCATTATAAATTATCAATTAAAAGAAATATTATGGAAGAAAATAAACTATCAATTATCAATTCTAAATTGTCAATTACAAGAACACCTGATTATAACCAAGAACGTTTGGATACAATAAAAAAAATATATCCAGACTTGTTTACACTTGAAGGAAAATTAGACATTAACGAACTCAAAAAATTAGAAGACCCTGAAAATGTAAATGAAGTAGAACGATATGAATTTAGATGGTTTGGCAAAAGTAAGGCAAAACGGGAGGCATTTATGCCAACAGATGCTACTCTAATATACGATGAAGGTAAAAGCGTAAATCCAAATAATTCTGAAAATTTAATTATTGAAGGCGAAAACCTAAATGTTCTAAAACTGTTAAGTTCAGGCTACCGAAACAAAATAAAATGTATTTACATAGACCCACCATACAACACAGGCAAAGATTTTGTTTACAGAGATAACTACAAAAAAGACAAAGCCGAATACTGGGAAGAAACAGGAATTACCGAAAACGGCATAAAAATAGACACCAACACCGATGCCAGCGGACGATACCACAGCAACTGGTTAAACATGATGTATAGCCGTTTGCTTATTGCAAGGCAACTTATGCGTGAAGACGGTGTAATGTTTATTTCGATTGATGATAATGAAGTACACCATTTAAGAAAACTTTGTGATATTGTTTTTGGAGAAGAAAATTTTGTAGGTCAAATTATTTGGCAAACTGCAACCGATAATAATCCAACTCAAATTGCAACAGAACACGAATATGTGATTTGTTATGTAAAAAATACAGAAGAACAGAAATTTTGGGAAATATCTTCTGAAAAAGGAAAATTTATTCAAGAAAAATATGAAGAATTAAAAAATAAATACAATAAGGATATTGATGAAATTCAAAGTAATTTACGCAAATGGATAAGGAAACAAACAAATGGAGATGATTTATCAGGAGTTTCTCATTATTCCTATGTTGATGAAATCGGTGTGTTCTATCCAGGAAACTCAGCCAATACAAAACAGGGAGGATATACTTATGATATACTTCACCCAATAACTAAGAAAGTGTGTGCAAAACCCGATTATGGTTACCGTTTCACAAAAGAAACATTTGATAATGCAGATAACAGAGGTGATGTTTTTTGGGGAGATAATGAAAATACAATTCCTAAAATAAAGAAACGATTAGATACTGTAATGCAAAAACTTAAAAGTTATTATTATGAGGATAATAGAGCCACAACGAAACAATTAAAAGATTTAATGGATAACAAAAAGATTTTTAACAATCCAAAATCAATTAATTTCCTCAAACACATTTTTAAATTTGTTGTTTCAAAGAATGATGTTGTTTTTGATTTTTTTGGAGGTTCAGGTTCAACCGCCCAAGCTATAATGGAATTAAACCAAGAAGATGGCGGCAATCGCCAATGTATATTAGTGCAAATACCCGAAGCTACCGACCCCAAAAGCGAAGCATACAAGGCTGGTTATAAAAGAATTAGCGATATAACAATTGAACGCAACAAAAGAGTTGTAGAAAAACTTATTGCAGAAAAAAAAGGCAAACAGCCAGATTTATTTACAGAAAAAGAAAGCGAAAAAGAACAATTAAAAGGCTTAGGCTTTAAAGTTTTTCGCCTCACAAAATCACAGTTCCCTCGCACCGAATGGCGACCCGAAATTGACAAAACAGACGAAGAAAACATACAAGCATTCAAAGATTATGTAAAAGTAAAAGAACTTCAATTAACTCAAACATTAAATATTAACGATTTATTAATTGAAATTCTAATCAAACGAGGTTTTGAATTAACATTTACCATTGAGGAACAGCCACAATTTATACAAAACAAAATACAGCTTATAAAAGACAGCGAAAAAACAGCCTATATTTGTCTTGATGCTGAACTAAAAGAGGAAACCGTAGAATATTTCAAAACAAATACAGATACAAAATTTATTTGTCTCGAAAGAGCTTTAAATACAACAAAAAAATGGAATTTAAAGCATTATATGAAAGAAAAAATTGATGCGTTCTAAACAAATGAAAATGTGGCTGTCATTTGCTTGGGTGTCAGTGGTTTTATGGTGTTTTTAAACCCGTGTGCAATTATGGTCGGGCTGTTGTAGAAGTTGATTTTTATAAATTAGTTTCGTTTGTTAAAATGATTGGCGAGCCTATTCGGCGTATCCCCAATGTAATACTCATAAGATAAATTGACAGTCAGTTTGAGACATTTTTATTTATTCTTGAATTTAAACTTAATTTATCATGGGACGAAAAAGTAAAATTGCAAAAATGCCAGTAGTAAATTCAAATGCAGCCCGAATTGACATAGGCGGTAAGTCACACTTTGTAGCAATAGGTCAAGATATAGTTTGCAATCAGTAATATACATCTTATAAATGATATAATTAGTGTCCATC
>JAOZVK010000027.1 GCA_029938185.1 Bacteroidales bacterium
GGTTTTTAAGAATAAAAAAAGTGTCAACTACTTTTTGTAATTTATGAAAAATGCCTAAATATCTTTTTTTAATAAAAAAAATGCTATCTGTGCAATCAAAAGTCGGATAGCAGTTTCAAGTTAGTCGCTTTTTAACCGCAAAGTTACGCAAAGTTTGACACAAAGTTTGACACAAAGTTTTGCTAATCTTTACTTTAATTCTATGATTAAAACTACTTGAAAAACAAGACTGTCCAACTTCTGACGGGTTGACGCTTTTTGTGAGTTCTGGATGTAAGGAGTTAAAAACATGGTGTTTTCTCAAAAAAACCGTTCCATCTTTTGCTATAATATTCTTATTATAATGAAATTACAAATAAAAAAAGGAGAACAAACTTTTGCTCTTAACTCCTTAGTTGAAGACCTTATTCATTTATTGTAAATTTATTTGGATGGTATCCTTTTATACCTTTGTACTTTTGTTGAATAATTTTTATATCAGTGTCAAAATCTCCAGTAGGTACGAATTTACATAAAAAACCAAGAGTTTTGTTTTGGTAATCAATAGTTGTTAAATATATTGGAATATTAGATTTCACAGCAATACGATAAAAGCCTGTTTTCCATTTTCTATTTCTAGCTCTAGTACCTTCTGGAGTAATTGATAGTATAAGTTTTTTTCTTTCAGCAAAAACATCAACCATTTGGTCTACAGTGTTTTTAGCATGTTTTCTATCAATTGGAATACCTCCCAACAGTTTGATAAAAAGGTTTACTGGAAAAACGAAAAATTCTTTTTTTATCATTATTTTTGATCTAAAACCTACCGCCCAACTATATATCTTACCCATAAACATGTCGGCTATACTTGTATGTGGTGCTACAATCATAACATACTTTGGGTCACTTGGTACTGTTCCCATTGTTTTCCAACCAAGTATTTTTAAAATTGCTTTACCGTACCATTGTAACAAAATATTAAATAATTTCATTCGTATAATTTAAGATTAAAGTGTAGATAAATAATGTGTTAAGTACTTTTACAAAAATTTTTCAGCATTTATTTTTGTTAATTTGAATATTATTTGAATGTTGGGCTACTCACGTAAAGTTGGATACTTCACTGCACTTGGTCGGTGTTTTCACCTGTCGCTGACTGCTTGTTCTCCTACTATCAGGTGAATACACATGACAGGTACAACTTATTGATAAGTAGTCATATTCAACCTTATGCGGATAGCCGAATATCAATAGAATTAAATAGATCAAAGACCTTTTTAAAACTTTTTATACAGATATATTGGTAATACCAAATATTTGCCAAAAAAATATTATTTACAAATATAAAGTGTTTTATTGTTTCATACAAATATAAAATTAAACTTACGCCTTATTCTAAATGACTATCTGTTTTTTTCTCATAATTTTACGAAAATGTAAATAATCCTATAAAAATATTTAATAAAATGTACTGGTTTGTTGCATACTGCCTGTTTAAAACTGTCGGTGTGGCTTTAATGCCACGCCGACAATAGGCGATTATGTTATTGATTTTCATTGCAATTTAAAAAACATAACAATATGCAACGCATAAATAAGAATATGTGCCATATTTCAAACCAAAACAAATTTTTCAAGTTAATAAATTATTTATATTTTTGCCATTCCAAAAAAGTATTTAATAAGCACATATATATATAATTTCACCTATTTTGTATAAAGCTTATTTTTTTGAAATACAGTATATTATATAGCATGCGTAAGCAACATTAAAAGGCTCAAAGAGCCATATTAATTAACAAAACTGTTTATAATTATGAGTTTTTTTAAGCAAATAAATTTAAATGAAATTAAAGACAACAAATCACAAAAATTAAGTGGTGAGTACGAAAAAGTAAAATGTTTAATTATCGGTTCGGGACCTGCTGGCTATACTGCTGCAATTTATGCTGCAAGAGCAAACCTTAAACCTGTGTTAATACAAGGTATGGAAGCTGGAGGACAATTAACAACAACTACTGAAGTAGAAAATTTCCCAGGTTATCCCGAAGGAGTTACAGGTCCTGTAATGATGGAAGATTTTAAGGCACAAGCCGAAAGATTTGGAACAGATATAAGATGGGGAGAGGTAACATCTGTAGATTTTTCAAAACGCCCATATAAAATTGTTGTTGATAATAGCGAGCAAATCGAAGCCGAAGTTGTAATAATAGCAACAGGAGCAACTGCGAAATACTTAGGACTTGAATCTGAACAAAAATTTAGAGGAGGTGGAGTTTCAGCCTGTGCTACTTGCGATGGTTTTTTTTATAAAGATAAAGATGTTGCTGTTGTTGGAGGTGGAGACACTGCTGCCGAAGAAGCTGTTTATTTAGCTGGACTTTGCAAAAAAGTATATTTAATTGTTCGAAAAAATTGTATGCGTGCCTCCAAAGCAATGATTAAAAAAGTGGAAAGAACTAAAAATATAGAGCTGTTATATGAACACAATACAAAGGAAGTTACAGGTACAAATGTTGTTACAGGAGTTACACTAATCAAACGAAAAGGCGAAACCAACGAGCAAGAAGTAAAAATTAAAATTGATGGTTTTTTCTTAGCTATTGGACATAAACCAAATTCGGATATATTTAAAAAATATATTGATGTTGATGAAGTTGGATATATTAAGACAATCAAAGGTAGTGCAAAAACCAATATTCCAGGTGTTTTTGCATGTGGCGATGTACAAGACCCTGTTTATAGACAGGCAATTACTGCTGCTGCTTCGGGTTGTATGGCTGCATTAGACTCCGAAAAGTTTTTTGCTGAACAATAGGACTCTTTAAGCCTGTGGTCTTATAAAAATTAATAAATTACAACAATATTATTAAGGTCATCGACCTATTTATAGTTGCTTACGCATTAGTCGAAAAACTTTTGTGTTTTGTTAAATTGCACATTATTAGAATATTAATAAAGTGCGTAAGCCACATTAAATAGGTCGAAGACTTTATTTACTTTATTCCCCGTATTTCGCTTTGCTTTATACGGGGCTAACAATAGGTCGTCCTTGCGGACTTTTGATTGCACAGTTTTTTCGACATTTACCAATTTCATAACTTACTGATTAAATTATCGTTGTACTAATGCGTAAGCAACTATAAACAGGTCGAAGACCTTACTTATAATATTTTTTTGCTTCATTCCAAATTTTATTCATACTATCAAGAGACATTTTTTTTAAAGATTTTCCTTTTTTTATTGTTTCATTTTCCAAATATTCAAATCTGTTAATAAATTTTCGATTTGTCATTTCCAAAGCATCATCAGGGTTTATACCATATAGTCTGGCAGCATTTACTAAAGAAAAAAACAAATCGCCAAATTCCGATGTCATTTTTTCTTTGTTCATGTCTTTTATTTCATGTTTTAGCTCGTTAAATTCTTCTTCAACTTTGTCCCACACTTGTTCTTTATACTCCCAGTCAAAACCTACCGAACGAACTTTATCTTGAATTCTTTTTGCTTTAATCATAGAGGGTAAATGTGTTGGAATACCTCCTAAAACTTTTTTATTTCCATCTTTTTCTTTGAGTTTCAACTCTTCCCAGTTTTTTGAAACCTCCTCTGCATCATCAAAGTTTGAATCGGAATAGACATGAGGATGTCTGAAAATATTTTTTTCGCAAACAGAATTTAAAACATCTGATATATCAAAATCATTTGTTTCGGAAGCTATTTTTGAATAAAACACAATATGTAGCATCAAGTCTCCCAACTCTTTTTTTATTTCATTAATATCATTATTCAATATAGCATCAGATAATTCATATGTTTCTTCAACTGTCAATGTTCTAAGTGTTTCCAAAGTTTGTTTCTTGTCCCAAGGGCATTTTGAACGTAAATCGTCCATTATTATAAGAAGTCGTTCAAATGCTTTTAATTTTTCATTCATTTGTTTGTTTTATTTTGGCTCATTGAGCCGTTTAATATTTAGGCTAAGGTCTTCGACCTATTTATAGTTGCTTACGCATTAGTACAAAGAAGAGTTAATCAGTAAGTTATTAATAGGTGAATGTTTAAAAACTTTTGTAACAGACGCTTTTTACCGCAAAGTTTAACGCAAAGTTTCGCAAAATTGTGTAAGCCTCATTAAATAGGTCGATGACCTTAATTTTTAATTTTTTTTGCTTAAATGGCAAAAATTAATGATTTTATTAATATTTGTAAATTTTTCATATTTATCATAAAATAAATATAGAACAGGCTTTCCCCATTTTGTATTAGCATCAATATTAAATTTTTTAATACTTTCTTTCATATAATTGTATGTTTCGGGTTTTATTTGAATACCACATATTTCTTTTTCATGCTTTATTATAATTAAATCAATTCGTAGTTCTTCATCAACAAAACCCACTGTGTCAATAATTTGAAAATTTTTCAGTTTACTTTGCAAAATTTCTTTAGCATTTTTTTCTACTCTTGTACCTTTTAGCGATTGAGTTATAAACAAATCATACTCCCATTGAATACACTGCTTTAGTGTGTATTTTGCTTTTTTCCATTTCACAAACTGCGCATTGTATAATTTTTTTCCAAAATCTTCTATTGTACCTTGACTTTTTACTCCACAAAGACAATTTTCTTCATAATGAAATTTTATAAGATTATAAAGCTCATCTTTACTTTTGGGCTTGTGTATTCTTATAAGTTTCATTATAGGAACTGATTTTTTTGGAGCCGATATACCAAACTCTCCGTTTAAACTATTTAATTCGCCACCAGTGTATGCCATAATTTATGATACTTTTTTTATTGATTTACTAAATTTGTGAATTTTTTCTGATGTTTATACTCAAAACTATTATCCAAATGAGTCAATTTATTTTTAAGAAGATGTGCATTAATAAATGTTTTATTTTCAAGATATAAATAGCAAAGTAAATTATTGTCGCTATCGTATTTTTTGGTGTCATATCGCAAAAATACTCTTTTTCCTTTTAATTTTAATTTTAAAAATTCAATAGCTTCATTGCTATTTTGTTTATTTTCTTTGATACCTATTAATCTAATTTTAGATTTATTATTTAGAACCAAAACTTCGGGCGAAATTATATTTTTTACAGAATAATATTCTTCTCTTTTGCTTGAGTTTTTATCAATTTTACTACCATATTTGTTTATTTTTATATCAACTTTTTTTTCAAGTTTAACAAAATCTTTAAAAATATAAGGCAGTTTTTGTATTTCGACTTTATAATCTAAGTTCAGTTTTTCTTGAGTTTTATATTCGAAAAAAGTATTATTTTCAGAATCTTTACCAAGTTTTTCTTTTATTATATCCAAAAACTCAGGATTAATTTCAAAACCTATGGAGTTTCTGTTTAAATCTTTAGCAACCATTGAAGTTGTTCCACTACCAAGAAATGGGTCTAAAACAGTATCGTCTATAAATGAAAACATTTTAATCAATCTTTTGGGTAGCTCAGGGGGAAACATTGCCAGATGTTCCTTTTGTTTTACTCCGCTAAAATTCCAATGACCAGTAAAATATTTGTTCCACTCTTCCTTTGTCATTGCAGATTTTTCTTTTGTTTCTTTCGATACAATTTTTTTTGATTTACCTTGTTTTTTAAAAATAAGTATAAATTCGTAGTCCAATTTGAAAACTCCATTTCGAGGTTTAGGATATGAACCCATTACGCTTGCGCCACCAGTTGTGTTGGTTGTTCCTACTTTTTGCCAAATTACTGCACCCATATAGTCGAAACCTATAGCTTCACAAAATTTAATTATTTCGGTTCTGATAGGAATAACTTTATATCTGCCATAATATGCTGCTCTGGCATATTGGTCTCCAATATTAACACAAAGTTTGCAGCCATTATCTAATACCCTGAAACATTCAGACCAAACAAGATTTAACTTATTTATATATTGTTCATATGTATCATTGTAACCAATTTGACTATTATGTCCATAATCTTTTAATTGCCAATATGGTGGAGATGTTATAACTAACTGAACCGATTTGTTTTCAATATCAGTCATTTTGCAACTATCTCCATTTATTATTAAGTGTTTAGTATTATTCATTTTTATTTTATAAAAAGTAAAGGTACTTTGGGCTTGTTTAAGAAATGTAAAGTTTAAGGCTTTATGTCAGTTGGGCAGACTGTCGATTTTATACAACGACCTACTTAGTACTGTTACAAAAGTTTTTCAGCATTTATTTATTCAGAACTCAATGATTAAGTTGTTTTTATGCTAATGTGTAAGCAACTATAAATAGGTCGAAGACCTTTATTGCAATAATTGTTGTAATTAATCTTAGTTTATTCATAATATTGTTGTGGTTTGAAACATGTCACATATTATTACTTATATTCGTTGTATGTTGTTATATTTTTAAAATTGCAATGAAAATCAATAACATAACTGCCTACTGTCGGCGTGGCATTGAATGCCACACCGACAGTTTTAAACAGGTAAAGTGTAACAAACCAGTACACTGAAATGCTAATACGTGTAGACTAAAATACTTATTCGTTACTAATATAAACTTTTTTACTATAACTTTTATTATTTGCAATAATTTGAACTAAATATATTCCACTTGGCGAATTTATACGAACATTTATAACATTAGTATTATAATTTTTCTGAAAAACAATACCTGTTTGGCTATTATAAATTATCACTCGACTGTTTAGAATTTCGTTGTCATTAATAACTGCTATGATATTATTTCTATTTGAATAAATACTAACATATTCATCATCGTTTGAATTGCCTAAAACATCTTCTTTTGTTAAAACTTTAGTTGAAAATATAACTCTAAAACGTTCAGTAATTTTACCAGATTTTGTATAAAATTTATATGGACTATCTTGGCTTAAATCATGTAAATTTTTAAGTAACCTATCTTCAAGATAAATATTTGTACTGGATTCAAAATTCTCAAATTTTACTTTATTAAATTCATACTCACCTTCTAATGTAATATCAAAACCTATTGGAATTGTTTTTTTCTCAAACTCGCCATACCTTAATGTTGGAAGTGCTTGAATTGCATAATCTTTTCCATCTAGTTTAGAGTATAATGCGATATTTTTGTTTCCTTTGAATTTTTCGCCATCATACATCCTGTCAACTCCTTCTGTTGCATCATCTAAAAATGATAGAAGTGTTTCATTATACAATCCTTTTTGGTTTGATAAACTAATTTTAAGTTTTTGTATAACATAGTTATTACTTCGTTTATAAAACTGCGTTGTGTTTTGGACTCTCATGCTATTGTTTAATGATAAATTTGCAGTACCTGTTTTCTTTACAAAAAATGCTTGCATTGATGATATATTACCGTTTGGTACAACTCCTGCACCTGATCCTACAGCTCCTGCACCGTTCCATGATGCGTAATCAGATTTATTGTAATCAGCTCCATATGAACCATCATCATCCCAAAAATATAAAGTACCATCTATGGTAGAATTTGCAGTAATAAAATCATCTGCCGAAATTGCCGAAGGGTATGGGTTACCAACTAAGTTCCAGCCATCTGTTGTTTTACCGTTTGCTGTATTTGTTATTGGTATCGTTTTAGCTCCAGTAGATATACCACTTGCAGCTCCAGTGAATACAATTGTTGGACTTGAATCAAAATATACAGCATAGCCAGTACCTACAGTTAAATTTTGTGGCGTAGTTTCGTCAGTATAAGCGTATTGCCAATCAAGTAGATAATCCGCCTCACTATTAGGGAGAGGTTCATCATAGTAAATTAAATTTGGATTCCAATATGGCGAAGCATGTACATTGGTAAACATAGCCGAACTTTGATTTACTAGTGGAGGTGTAAAGTAATGGTATTTTACCGATTTAAAATACCTTTCAATATTTGCCGTACCTGTTCCAGTAATTGTTCCAGTATTTAATAAGGAGCCATCTGATTTAATATTAAAAGTTCCATTTATAATCATATCACCACTTACATTAAGCAATTGCGCCGAATTTATTGTAAGAATGGCACTAGCTTTTAATTCAATATCATTGCAAACAGCTATTGCTGTACCAATTACAACAGGGTCGTTTGTAACATCTGAAATTGAAACATTTGTTGATGTTGTTGGTACTAATTCACAGCCCCAGTTGTCAGTGTTTTTCCAGTCAGTATCTGTAGCTCCAGTCCAAAAATCATCGCCATTTCCACCAGTAGGATTAAACTCGTCAGCACCAACATCTTTTCTTGTGGTAGGAGTATTTCGGTTATCTCCATCATAATCAACATTTATACCAACATCTTCGGCTAATCCGTTCCAATTGCATGCTGCTGCGGGGTTTATATGCAAGTCTCCAGTAGCCATATTTGTAAATGGTGGAGTATCATCAAAACTATCCTTATCATTAACAGTACTCGAAGTTTGCCATCCACTTAGAGTTTTATCAGCTCCATTCCAACTTCCAATTTGTGAAGTTGTAGCACTATACAAATTATTATAGTTCGATATCCAATTTGTAGCTGTTCCTCCATTGCAAATTCCATAATTTTTTGTTGAAGCTCCTGTTCTAAAGTTTGAAAATATATTATTTTTTAAATTAACTGCCGATGAATTATTTGCACGATAAAAAGCATAAGAATTGCCTCCTCCTGTTGCTGTACCTTTTATACAAACCGAATTATACCAAATATCTTTAGTTGCAGCATTGGCAGTGGCTGAAACATTTATTCCATAATAAATAGGGTTTTCACTATCAGTTCCAAGTGTTATCATATTATTGCTTAATTGTCCTGATAATTTATTTAACAAAACTCCACTTGCTGATGTACCACCTGTATTTCTAATATTATATATTTTATTTTGGACTATATCTACATTTCCTACATTTTCTGAAATACCAGCAACATTAGTAGATGCTCCCGTACAATTTAAATTATATATGGTATTACTCGAAACAGTTGCTGTTGTAGTTCCATTTAATAATATTCCTTGTAATGCTAAATTATCAATTGCATTAGTATTAGTTGAGGCTGAACTTATACCATATATTTTATTGGCAGAAACTGTATGAGAACCTCCAAGTAAATATATTCCAATGAATGTACTATTTCCATTCGCCGAAACTGTATTAGTATGAATTTTATTATTTTGTACACTTCCACTACCTCCACTTATTCTAATACCTGAAAATGTATTATTATCGGCTATTGTTAAACCTGTAATTGTATG
The DNA here is from genome assembly GCA_029938185.1 of Bacteroidales bacterium. GTDB lineage: Bacteria > Bacteroidota > Bacteroidia > Bacteroidales > JAOZVK01 > JAOZVK01. Next base: position 9,195 of record JAOZVK010000027.1, read on the forward strand.
GTCTAAAATTGAAACATTTGTCCCAGTAGATTTAATACAATTTACATTTCCTGCTCCCGAAATATCCGAAAAATTGTTATTTTGAACTGTAATTCCTGTACTGCTACTAATATTTATTCCATTTGTTTCGCCAGTTCCTGAATTTCTAACTGTGTTTGAGGCTGCCCCAATTGTATTTGCAGTCGAAGTTCCAATATTAGAATTATTGCCACTTACTTCTATTGCGTTTAGTGTTCCTGAGCTTGTTATGGCAATATTTTTAATTGTATTATCTTGAATAGATGCTGTTGCTCCACTAGAAAAAACTCCATTAAATCCTTTGCTTGCTCCTGTTAGTGAAATTGTATTTATATTATTGGTTTGAATAACAGCAGTAGCACCACTTGAGCTTATTGGTCTGAAATTAACATCAGTAGCCGATGTAATATCCGAAATAGTATTAGATGATATTGTACTTGTACCAACTGTTGAAATTATACCATTTGCATTTCCTGTTCCTGTGGGATTCAAATACGATATTTTATTATTACTTACTGTTGTTCCTGTTCCTCCCGAAATTTTAATAGCATTAATATCACCAGTTCCTGCATTACTTAACTGCTTTGATACTTCTCCGATTATATTTCCTGTAGTTGTTCCTATATTTGAACTACTACCAGTTGATAGAATACCATTTAGCGTAGCTGAACCAACATTTGTAAGAGAAATATTATTTATTTTGTTATCTTGTATTGATGCAGAGCTACCACTCGAATTTATTGCATTAAAAGTTATGGCAGTTGCAATTGTTACATTTTCTACAGTATTATTTGTGAGAGTATTACTGCTTGAAGATGACCAGATTCCATTAATATCATCTTCTGCTTCGAGATTTGAAACATAGTTACCTGATATTGTTGCTGATGTTGTAGGTATTTTTATAGCATTTACATTTCCAGTACCAAGTGCCTTTATTGGAAAAGTATTTGCACCTATTATATTATTACTAACAGTTGCCGAGCTTGCACTAATTAAATCTATCGCTGTTACTGGCATATTACCAGTTGTTGTTTGCAAATCAGAAATAGTATTGTTATTAATTAGAATATTACTGCCTGTTTGTATTATTTCAATAGCTTTAACAGGAAGTGTTGCAGAATTACTTCGTAAACCAGAAATAATATTGTTTTCAACCTTACAGTTTGCTTTGTCGTCTGCAAAACAAATACCAATTACACCTTCCGAATCTGTACCAGCACATTGCAGATAATCACTTGGGTCTGTACCACCAATTATGTTTCCTGCAATAGAACCTATTTCTACCCAACCTTGGTCTATATATATAGCTCTAAAAAAGTTTTTATTTCCAGTTTGTGAATTATTTATTCCTTGTATGATGTTTCCGTCTATAGTTGTGGCGGCAGCATCAGTACTTTCTAATTCAATAGCATAAAATCCCAATAAATCTTCATTTGTTATGTCTTGTATTGTATTGTATGAAATATCATCACCACCTTCTCCATTATGATAAATTCCATAATGATTTGTATATCTATTTTGGTGTATAGTAATATTTTGTATAGTATTATATGTAATATCTAATTTTGCAAGTGTATTATAAATACCTCTAAAAGCACTATTTGTAGTTTCAATTTTTTGAATTGTATTGTTATTAAGAGAAGTGGTACTTGTTATACCAGCACTTTGTCCAAGGTATATTCCAGTGAAATCTTTGTCAGGATTTGGAGAATATTCCCAATTTGTACCAGTTTGGTCAGCAGTTGAACCTCCTATTACATTGCCAGAAATTACATGTGCTTCGCCTGCTTCAATAGCAATAGCTGTTTGATTTTCAGTATATGCAAAGCCAGTTTGGTCATTAAACATAGTATTATCCGAAATAGTCCAACTGTTTCCGTTTCCTGTTTCGGTTACCCAAATGCCTCTTAGTTCAAAGTTTGAAATTTCGTTACCCTGTATTGTTATATTTCTTGTGGGAGTCCATGAGCCACCTGAATATATCATATTTTTGGGCATATTGGTATTTTTTTGAATTGTATTATTTAATATAGTAATGTCTTTATTACATTCATCTGCATCTTTAACTAAATCACCATTAGCATCATAGCCCGAAGCAAATTTTATTACTCCTTTTGGTATAATATCTGCGGAGCCTTCAATTATTGAATTTCTAACAATGATATTGTGTGCATTATTACTAAAAGTAAACGCTGTACGTGAATTATCGGGTTGTATAAACTTCAAGAATTTATCAGTTCCTGTTTTATTTAATCGTCCATCAATTGTAACATAATTTGCACCCTCAAATTTTATCAAATCATTATTTGAATTACAAGTCAGAACTTTTTCACTTGCATCGAATGGCGAAATATATAAAGGGAAGTTACTATTAGCAGGAGAGTAGCCAATAGTTTCAAGCGAATAAGTTCCTGGTTCGTTATGAGATGATACTACGGTTACATTGAGATTTCCATTAAGAAATGCTCCGTTTATAGCTTGAAATAAACCACCACCACCAGTAATTGTTTGATAATTAGTTGCACTTGCTGGAATAGTGTTATCAATAGTAAAGTTGCCACTTAAAAATACTCCTACAGCAAAATATTCAACTTTTGAAGCTGTAGGCCATTTTGTTGCAGTTGAGACATTAGTAAAAACAGGGTCAGTATCACAAAAATTAGAATAACCAACATTACCTTTTTTATCTTGTGCTACAAAGAAAAATTCTACAAGATCAAGGTCTGCTAAAATACCATCGAAATTTGTTGTTTTAGATAAATCAAAATCCCATTCGCTGTATAAATTTCCTCCAGATGTTTTGTTTCCTTCAACATACATATATATCCCAGTATTAACACCCCATGCATCAATTTCTAAACTGGTATTACTTCCTGCACGTCGGAAATACATACGTGGTTTATTAGTTTCATCAATACCTTCAGTTGAAGGACCTTGGTCTCTAATAATTAATTGATATTTTATTGGACTTGGTACTGTTGATATATCTGCATATTTTTTATCATAAGCTACTTTAAATTCAAAAGTAGGAGCAAAAATATCTTCTACATTTGTTATTGTATAATTTCCTGCATCTGCACCAATATCAGTAACATCACCAGCAGTACCCGAACGAGCGTGTCCTTCAAAATCACTAGTAACAATACCGAGTGTCAAACCAGTACTTTCGCATGAGCTATTGCTTTGTATCCTCATATCAACTACTGCTGCTGCTCCTGTAACATTTCTAAAATTAACAACAGATATAGTTCCAAAAGCTGAATGCATTTCCTGAAAATCGGTATAAAATTGCATTCCTCTAAGATCTGTATGTTTCATACCATCAAGATACGCAAGAACACCATCTGTTCCAGCAGCTCCATATATATTATAATCACTTGTTATAACTGATGCATGTTCTACAAAATAAGCAAAATGTTTGCTGCCAGAGGTCGTTGCATTATTGGAACGGTCGTTAATAAAAATATTATTCTTTATTGTTACAATTGATGAATTTGGTTTGTAAAAAGCATAAGAATTTCTAAGTGCTTCTGGTGTTGTAACTGTTCCGCCAATGTAAATAGAATTGTATAAATAATTGTTTCCATTGTCATCGCTAAGGTCATAAATTCCGTACATCTGCACTTGGTTTGCATTGTCTGCTCCACTTGCATCAATTCCGAGGCGTATCATGTTGTTGTGAATATTTACAAAACCATTGTAGTGATATATACCAATTTGTTCGGCATCGGTTGAGGGTGAAGAAAAACTGTGAATAATGTTATTTTTAATTTCATCAGTTTCTACATCGGGAGCCGTTCCAAAAGTTTGAGAATAAATTCCGTAAACTCTTACATCGGGTGTTCCTGAATTATTTAGGGCATTAAATCCATAAATTGTATTTCCCGAAACAATTTGTCCATCGTCGGGTGAATTTTGACAAATTCCTGTAAGTGCCGCTTTGAATGTTGTTCCATTGTATCCGCTATAAGTTGTTAAATTATAAATTATATTATTTAAGATTTGTGCTTTACTGTCATAATTGTATATTCCTTTAGAGTAAGATGCGCCTGTTCCTGAGCCGTAAGCAGTTAAATTTGCAATTGTGTTTCCACTAAATTCGTCGGAACTGTTACAATTATTTTGAATGCCAACAAATTCTGTTTTTGACGTTGTAGCTCCATTATCGCCAAGTTCAATATTGTGAGCTAATGTTGTACTACCTATTGTATTGTTTTGTATTGTAGGCTTTGCACCATTTCCAGCTGTGTGAATTCCTTTAAAATACGAACCATTATTTGTATTAAAACCACCAATTAAATTATTATTAATTCTTATTTTTTTAGTACTCAAACTTCTTACTCCAAAGATATTGCCGCCCGATGATGTTAAATCAAAAGTTATTGCATTATTTGCTGTTGTGCTTCCAATATTATTTGCAGTGCTATTTCCTACATTTATTTTTCCTTGTTGTAAATAAATTCCAGAAAAAATACCATAATCTGTTCCTGCACTCGTATTTGATGTAGTAATATTAAGAGCTGTTATTGTGTTATTATCAATATTGCTTACCGTTCCGTTGCTTGTATTCATACGAATACCAATAAAACGACCTGAACCTGTTAAAGTCGTATTTCCTGTTCCACCATTATTAGCATATCCTATTGTATTACCCGAAATTGTAAAATTTTCACCATTTGTAGCATCGCTAATCCTAATTCCGTGATATGTTCCGCTTGTTGATATGGTTGCTGATTGATAAATTTTATTATTTGATATAGTCCAATCAGTATTACCACTGTTTACATATATTCCATGAAAATCGCTGCTTGATGCACCAAAACTATATATTTCGTTTTCGGTGATTGTAACAGAACTATTTTCCTGCCCCGAAGTACCATTTGCGTATATTGCATTTCTTGGATTTGAGCCAGAATAGTTTGTAATTTTATTGTACGAAATTGTATTATTATCATTACCAGTAGAAGTTCCTGTTCCTATTTGTAATGTCCCTTCGCTTGTGCCAGTACTGCGTCCTTCAATTGTTGTATATTTTATTTCACTATTCAAGACATCGTTTTGCAATATAATTGTTGCTCCTGCGTCTGCTGCAAGTGCTGTATTTGAAATGCGTAAATTATAAGCCGCACCTGTTTTATTAATTCTTCCGTCTATAACAAAATTATCTGTGCCATTTATAACAAATAAAGGGTCTCCTATAGTTGGTGGTGTTCCCTCTATTACTCTGCCAGCAACTTCAGGAACAAGTGTTGTTGTCCAAGGTCCTGCTGCATAAGTTATTACTGGAACTGTTATTGGAAAAGTTTCTGTTGCTGACGAATAGTCAGACCTTAGTTTTATATCGCAATGACCCGGAATAGAATACATTGATAAGGCGGTAAATACTTCTGTAAGAGTTGCATAATCACCACCAGTACCTATGGTAATTGTTCCACTTTGACAAATTACATCAACCACACCAATTACAAAGTAAGTTTTGTTTGCAGGAAATGTTAAATCCAAAGGAAGAGATGAGCTGATAGTTGGTACAGATATATCAGCACCTCTTGGTTGATAAGAACTTGCAGCATCTGTATTTGATTGCCCTACTGCATGGCTTTCGCTACCAATAACAGGGTTGGTTTGATATAATTTTACATTAGCCGAACTTAATACATTTGTTCCACTTTGAGTATATTTCCAATAATTTTGAGAATTTGGCGAGTCCATTTTAAAACCAGTAACTGGACCTCCGCTTGGTACTGAACTAATAAATTCGGCAATATAAGTTCCTGTTCCTGCTGTACTCACTACGCCAGTAAGCCAAGTAGCATGACAATTTCCGCTTTCGCCAATAGGAAAATAATAATCACCTGTTTCGCTATTACCAATATTTCTTGCCATTGGTCCATTTACAAAAACAGTTGAACTTCCTCCTACAAGATTTGTGCTTGCTGTACCAAGTACCAAAAGTAAATTTGTATTTGTTGTGTGAACCAAACCATTAGTAAGAGTTACAGTATTTGCACCCAAAGGAGCATTTAAAGTTACGCCTGTGCTACTATTATTAAAAGTTAGATTATCTAATGTGTAAGTTCCTGCACCGCTGTATGATTGTGCTGCTGTTCCGTTAAAAATGATTTCGCCTGTTGTTTGGGTAGTTGATAGTAAATTTCCTGCATTTGTAATATTTCCTTTTACTGTTAAATTGTGAAATTCAATATCGAAAGTTCCTGCTGTGATTGTAAGATTGTTGCAGGTGAAATCGAAATTGTCGGCTTGTCCAGTTTCTCTGTTTATTGAAACCTCTCTATCTGTTCCAGTAGGATTGTTTACAATAATATCAGCAAGAGTAATATCCGTATTATAACTTCTTATTTTAAAACCGCCATAAGTTCCACTTGTCCCACTTGAATTTGAAACACCATCGCCAAATTGAAGTGAAATATTACTAAAATCTTTATTTGTTCCGTTTATTTGCAGCGTATTTCTATCTTGATTAGAAGCATCTGATTTCGGGTCGATAAATGTAATTTTACCACCTGTACCGGTAGTAACTGTTGAGCCTGATTGAAATTCTAAAATATCGTTTGCTCCAATATCTATTGCTCCAATTTGTGGGTCGAGTTTTATTTCAGAATTATCGTTCATTGTAAGAGTTGAACCTCCGTTGGCTGTTAGGAATTGCATTCTGCCGTTGTGGTTTATTGTAGCTGTGTTGCTAAGAGTTACCGTTTTTCCTCTTGAAACTGCAAATAAATCGTTACCGTTTCCTGCTGTTAGTATGCTGTTTCCAGTCATTGTTAGGTCTCCTGTTACAGTAAAAGTTCCGTTTTGTGAAGTAACATTTGCAGTATTGTTCATTATTAAAGAACCGTTTGGGAAAGTTGTATATGCTCTTATGGTTATAGCATTTGCAACAGTTATTGAACCTGAATTTATTGTAGCAGCTCCGTAGATAGACCACGCATCGCAGGTCATTGTCGCATCTGCAAAAGTAAGAACTCCATCATAAGAGGCATCATCTGTTAATGTAATATCATCTGAAATTATTATATTCGTACTTACTCCTGAAACTGTTAAATTATCATAAATAAACACATCGTCAGTAATATTAAAAGTTCCGCCTGCAATTGTTCCTGTTCCTCCTATAAGTATTCTTAAATCATCAGCAAGATTTATTGTACCACCAGAAATGTTAGCTGTTCCTCCGTTTTCAATGTCTAAATCGCCTGTTGTTGTTGAAAGTATTCCACCAGACATTATTAGGTTTCCGAGAATATTGATATGTTGTTGTGCATTAAAAGTACCTGCACTAAGTTCAAAATCGCCATTAAATGTTGCGTCTGTATTTCCCGAAACAATAAAATCAATAGTTGTACCTGCATTATCAATGTGTAATTTCCCGTTTGTTGCACTTATTGTTTGAGCACCTCTGTATGGATTAATTGCTCCCAAATTACCAGATAATTTTAATGTTCCGGTAGTAACAACAAATCTTTTCGTTATTGTCGCATCGGCATCGGCAATTGTAAATGTTCTTTGAAAATCGGCAACTGAGCCTGTTGGTGTTGCTCCTTTGTTTGTGGCAATTCTGAAAATATCGCAAGTTGCTCCTGTTCCTGAAACAATGGCATTATCTGTACCTTCAAAAATTAAATCCATTCCCGATGTTCCTGTTAATGTAAGGTTTCCGTTTACTCGTAGTTCATCAAGTGTAGAGTTTTCTTTTCCTGCTCCGCCAAGATAAAAATCGCAACCTGTTGCTGTAGTATTTGCCGTAAAATTACCTCCAGCTTTTATATCGCATATTTGATAAACATAAACATCAATATCATTTGTTGCACTTGTATTAAAAGTACATGTGTTTTCAATGTTTAGATTGTGTGTTTTAAAATCTGTTAAACCGTCAATAGTTTTTGCTCCAGCATTGCTGCAAGTTACTGTTGCGTAATCGTCTCTGCCTGTAATTGTTTGGGCTACAGTAGAATTATATTCAATTTCGGAACTTGTTCCGAGATTTATTGTGGGAGAATTAGTATTGTCAATAGTAGTTGTTGCTAAACCGCTAAAACCTAATGTATTTGAAGTTATTAATTTTCCGTTGATATTATTTACTCCCGAAGCAGCATCAAATACTATTTTGTTTGTTTGTGCATCAATAATTCCACCAGCATCAATCAATAAAGTTTTTCCGCCTGTTACAGTTAAATTACCTGTTAGTGTTTTTATTCCAGTATTTGAAACTGTTATATTACCATAAGTAAGCGAAACATCAATATTTACATCTGCTGTTTGGTCGTAAACAACCGTACCAGAAATAATATCGCCAAAAGTAGGTAATGCTGTATTTTGTAATGTTAAAATTCCATTTGCTGAAACATCAACTTTATTATTACAAGTAGAAGTAGTAGGAACTGTAAAATTACAAGGATTTGTACCATCTCCCACAACAATTTTTTGTCCTAATGCTGTTAAATCCCAATTTGCAACAAGTGTAGTAGTTGTTCGATTATAAATATTAAAAACTTGCATATTTACATTAAAATTAGCTGGTTGTGAGCCAGAGCCATCTGAGTTTACTCCCCAAGTAGCAAGTTCGTGTAAATTGCCTGTTGATTTTGAGTAATATTCAATAATAATAGCATCACCAATTATAAAATATGTAATGTTTGAAGGTAAAGTTCCGTCTAACTCATCAGTTGAGTTTACACTTTTAGTTACAACTGTGCCGCCAAATCCTTCGTAAGTTCCTGCTAAAGTATTGCATTGTGCTACAACTGCGGAAGCAAGCAAATTTACATCATGAGTTAGTTTTACTGTATTTCCCGAAAGTGAAATTGTACCTGTTTTACTAAGTTTCCAGTACGTGTCGTTATCGCCCATTGATGTTAAACCTGTTCCAAAAGAACCACCAGTTGTTGCTTCAAAAACTTCTGCAGTAAGTGTAGGACTGCTTGCACTTCCTGAAACTGTTGTTGTTAGTTCGTAAGGTAAATAAGCTACTTTACCTATTGGAAATACATAAGTTGCAGAAGCATTATCGGCAAAATTTCTTTTTAAAGGACCGTTTACGTAGGCTGTTGATGAGCCACCTGTTAAATTTGCTGCATTTGTTCCTTCTACGGTAAGTATATTTGTTGTGCTTGTATGTATTTTACCATTTGTGAACTTAATTGTATTTGCACCAAAAGGCGAGTTTAGCGTAACTCCCGTGCTGCTGTTGTCAAAAGTAAGATTATCTAATGTGTAAGTTCCTGTTCCGTTGTATGCTTGCGCAGAAGTTCCTTTAAAAATAATTTCGCCAGTTGTAGCGATTGTAGTTAGTAAATTTCCTTGGTTTGTAATATCTCCAAGAACTGTTAATTTATGAAATTCTACATCAAAAGTACCTGCTATAATTGTTAGGTTGTTGCAAGTAAAATCAAAATTGTCGGCTTGTCCGGTTTGTCTATCAAGGTGAACTTCTCTGTTTGCACCTCCTGAATTATTAATAATAATATCAGCAAAAGTAATATCAGTTGCGTAGCTTCTAATTTTAAAACCTCCGTAAGCTCCAGCTCCACCATCTTGAGCAAGCGCTCCATTTTTAAACTGAATGTTTACTCCCGAAAAATCCATATTTCCAGCTGTTCCTTTTATGTCAAAAGTATTATTATCTACAGCCGTATTGTTTATATTTGGGTCAATAAAAGTTATTGTACCACCTGTGCAAGTTGCAGTAGTTGTGCTTTCAAATAATAAAACATCGTCTTTTGCATCAGATTGAGTGTGTTGTGGGTCGAGGTTAATTTGTGAACTCCCTGCCATTATCAAATTAGCTCCACCGTTTGCATTCAAGAAATCCATATTTCCAAAATGATTTATTATTGCACTTCCTGATATATTTACTGTTTTACCGTAAGAAACTAAAAAACCGTCATTACCGTCTCCTGAATTAAATACGCTGTTTCCTGACATAGTTAAGTTACCTGTTACAGTAATAGTTCCGTTTTGTGAAGTAACATTTGCCGTATTGTTTAAGGTTAAAGAACCGTTAGGGAGAGTAGTATATCCTTTTATGGTTATAGCATTTGCAACAGTTATTGAACCTGAATTTATTGTAGCAACTCCGTAGATAGACCAAGTATTGCAATTAGTTGTTGCACCAGAATAAGTTAGTGTTCCTAACTGTGTAGTTGTATTATCACTAATATTAATATTATCGCAAGTGATTGAAGTTGCTGCTCCTGAAACGGTTAAATCATCGTAAACGAATAAATCATCAAAAAGCGTTACTGTTGCACCGTTTGATATTGTACTTGTGCTACCAATTCTAAGAATTAAATCTCCTGTTGTTGTTGTTAATGTACCTCCCGATATTGTAAGAATACCATCAACATTCATATTTCTGTAAGCATTAAAAATTCCAGCACTTAACTCAAAATCTCCATTAAATGTTGCGTCTGTGTTTCCCGAAACAATAAAATTAATTGTAGTTGCTGCATTATCTAAGTGAAATTTTCCTGTTGCTGCACAAACGGTTGCTGACCCTCTGTAAGGTTTTAAAGTTCCACAATCACTTGATATTTTGAATGTTCCGTTACTTATTACTAATCTGCTTGCTGCATCTGCAACAGGCTCTTCAATTGTAATTGGGCGCTTAACATCAACTGTAAAACCAGTTGGAGTGTTTCCTTTATTTATATTAATGTAATAAAAATTACAAGTTCCTCCAGAGCCTTTTATATCAGCTTTTTGAGGATTGTAAAAATACACCAGACTACCTTCTGTAGCACCTTCCATATTAAAATTACCAATATTTACAGTAAGGTTTCCACTAATGTATAAACGTGTTTGGTCAGCATCTGCACCACTTGCACCAGTGAAGTTTCCAGAAGCCTCAACTGTTACGTTTCCTCCTACATATAAATATCCCGCTTTATAATTATCAAATCGTAAAGTTCCATTATCTACAAGTAAATTATTACAATAGGCTCTATCATTATTACTATTATTTATACGAACGTTATCACCGTTTTCAATATACACATCCATGCATGAAGTTGGTACTCCATTGTCCCAAGTAGCTATATCTTCCCAGTCTCCATCTGTAATTGAACGTGTTACATCAGAACTTGCATCTGTTGTTCCAAAAGTAGCCCCCGAAGTAAGTTCACTTGAAGCATCGGGTGTATAACTATCGTTACGAGCAACTATTTTGTAGTAATAATTTGTGTTGGGCGTTAAATTTTTAGCTACAAAAGAATAATCTGTACCAGGAGCTGGCGAAGTTGTTTCCCAAGTTGTTGATGGTTTTCTTCCTTGAAAAGTATATACTAAACCATCAGTTGAACTATAAACATCAAACCAAGTTTCTGTTGTTGAGTTGTCTTTCCAGTTAAAAGTCATGCTTCCGCATGATGTGGCTGTAAACATATCTCCTGCTGGTTCTGGAGCTGCTGGTTTTGTTTCGCCTACACTTACAAAACGGTAATATCTTCTTTTGTCTACTCCTAAACCTGGGTCAAGATTTCCTACAGCCGAAAAAGTAGTCAAGGAATTTAATGTTGCTGTATGTACTACAGGATCTATTGGAGGATTAACTGAAACAACATAATTTCCACTATTATCATCTCTTGAAATACCTGTTTGAAAAGAGCCAGCAGGTGTTCCTGTAAAATCGCCATAAACAAATTCTATCATTCCTGTAGTTTCGTAAAAACGAACTTGAAATGTGCCAATACAAGAACTATTTTTGTCAACTTTCATGTTAAGAAACTCTACAACCATAACTCTGTTTGTAGAAGAAAGAATTGTTTTAGTGTGAACTTTTCCTGATGAACTTGTGGCTAAGTCGCCCGCAAGTGGTGAGAGTAATTTTTGATTATTTTTAAGAATGTCCATTTTCGTTTTACCTGGTGTTCCTTGTAAGCGTATAACTCCGTTTGAATTAATTGCAAATTTTGTCTGTTTGCTATTTGCATAATGGTAAAAATCAAATCCAAAGTTTATATTTCCTGTTTGTACATCATTTAGGCTTGCCGCTATACGCACGGTAGAGCCAGTCATGTCAAATGCAGTTCCGTCTTTTAGTTCATAAAGATTTGCATTTGCGCCTGTTGTAAAACCAGTTTGGTAACTTGAGTAATCTTGTGAAAAAATATTTCCCACAAAAATTGTCATTATAATTAATATAAATATGCTATGTTTCATTTTAGTTGTATTTAGATGTTTCATAATTTATGATTGAATATTTTATAATAGCACAAAATCTGTGCTTAAAATATTGTTTTCCTAATTGTTTTTATTTTGTAAGTTCTATAATTATGTTTTTAAGAGCTTTTAGTATTTTGTATATATCAAAAATTTCTTCGTCATCTGCTGCATAAGATTTGCTTATTGCGTATTGTTTGTCTTTTAGTATCATAAAATGCCAATACTTTCCTACAACATAAATACCGTAAACGGGTTTATCATTTTTGTTTTGTTCCTGTGCAACAAGCATGGCTGCAAGAGCTTGTCCGGCTGCATCGCCTCTGTTTTCTTCTTGTCGTTTGTATTCGTTTAGGCAAAAAAACGGTCGTTTTGGACTATATCGTCCAGTTGCTATAAGTGCATCTGGTTCGCCGTACAATTCAATACCCTCAATAGTAGCTGATATTCTACGATTTGAGAATATTTTAAACTTCGGCGTATTAAATTCAATAAGTGCCAGCATTGGTCCTATGAAATACTCTGCAAGTTCTTGTTCATTCCAACTTCTGATATTAAAATTTAAACTTTTTTTCAGTTTTGTTAATACAACTTTTTCCACATTATCAATTTCTGCATCTTTTTTTCCTTCTATCCAATTATTAAGAACAAGATGCTCTTCAAGCAAGTCTATATGTAATGTATCTTCAATAAATTCGCTTCTACAATCGGAGAATTTTATTTTTTTTGTTTCCATGTTTGTTAAGTAATTAAAGAAATTACGAATTATGAATTACGAATTATGAATTGGTTTACACCTAATATAAGCATCTTACAAAAAAGAAATCGGAAAGTTATTTTTAACAATTCGTCATTTCCATAATTATGTTTTTAAGAACTTTTAGTATTTTGTATATATCAAAAATTTCGTTGTCATCTGCTGCGTAAGATTTGCTTA
>JAOZVK010000328.1 GCA_029938185.1 Bacteroidales bacterium
GTAACAGGATAAAAAACAATCCTGTTAATCCTGTAAATCCTGTCAAAAAATAAAATAATGTCCAATACTATACGTGTAGCCAATTTTTGTAAAGCTACTTGGTAGCTCATTTTTGTTTACTAGTGTATTAAGACATAAATTGCTTAAGTTTACAAATGTAATAATTTGACAGGATTTACATGATTAACAGGATTTTAAACATGTTAATCCTGTCTAAATAATACTAAAGAAACTTACGTCTTGTTACACTAGTGCATTTATCAAGGACTTCGACCTTATATAATAATTTATGCAACATTACAACTTTTTTGTTGTAATTTTTTATGTTTTTTCACTTTATCTCTAAAGGTTGAAAGACTCAAACCCAGTATTTTAGCAGCTTCCGATTGGTTTCCATTTGTTCTTCTAAGAGTTTCATTTAGCAAGTTCGAACCAACACATTCTATAATATGATTAAAACTTACATTATTTTGGTCAAAACACATTCCACATGATTTTATTATATAATCAGTATGGTTATTTTGGGCTATTTCGCTTGGTAAATCATTTATTGTTATTTCATTATCAGCAAATAATGATGCGTGATGTATTACATTTCGCAATTCTCTTACATTGCCTGGCCAGGTATAATTGATTAGAGCATTCAATGCTGACTTAGAAACAGTCAATAGCTTATTTAATGCAAATTTTTTGATAAAGTATTCTACCAACAATGGTATATCTTCTTTTCTTTCGCGTAAAGGTGGAATTGTAATTGGCACTACATTAATACGATAATACAAATCGGCTCTAAATTGTTTTTTTTTAACTATTTCTTTCAAATCTACTTTCGAAGCCGATATCAACCTAATATCTATTGATATTGATTTTGTTCCACCTATTCTCATCAGTTCTCGCGATTCGAGTACTCTCAATAGTTTTGTTTGAATTTCGATAGGAACATCATCTATATCATCTAAAAAAATACTGCCTTTATGTGCAAGTTCAAATAAGCCCATTTTTTTATTCATTGCACTTGTAAATGAACCCTTTTCGTGACCAAAAAGTTCACTTGCCATTAAATCAGTTGGTAATGCTGCGAGACCAATTTTAACAAAATTATTCTGATTTCTATTACTTGTTCTGTGAATATATTCTGCAAAAACTTCTTTACCTACTCCCGTTTCTCCAATTAGCAATATAGAACTATTAGTATCAGAAATTCTATTAATTTTTGATATTATTGCTCTCATTTTACTATTTTGAGTAATTATAGTTACAGGTCTATAGCTGCTCATATTAAGGTGATTAATGAAATTATAGATTTAAAATGTGTTATAAAACATCAAATATATAAAATGATAATCAATATAAAAAATATTTATTTGTTTTTATATAATAATTTTTTTTATTAAAAACTTATTTTTAATTTTGCTGCTCATTTCAGATATTCCTGCATTGGCATCGGAGTGTTTGATTATACAGAAGAGGGGAGAGAATAGGCTCAATGAACCTCTAGCAACCATCGAATGAGCGATTTGAAAGGTGCTAATACCTAATCCCTTTTAGGGAAATTATGATTTGAACGCTTTGAGTCAAGTTATCATATTCTATTTTTTTGTTAAAGATATAGTGAAACAAGTCATAAGTTTCTTTAGATATTATTTAGACAAGATTTATATGTTTAAAATATCCTGTCAATCATGTAAATCCTGTCAAATTATTATATTTATAAACTTAATCAATTTATGTCTTAATACATTAGATTGTTGTTTTTTTTCGTATAAGCATTCATACAAAAGTTTTTCGACATTTGTTTTCGCACAATTAGCTATTTTATAATAGTTTACAAAAACATGTAAGCATCATTAAACAGGTCGAAGACCTTAATTTAACAATTAAATATTTTTTCTCAAAGTGTTCATAATGAGTTTATCATTTTTTTTTATAATTTATTAAATAATATTCATTATGGGCAAAATAGTAGTAAAACTGGGTGGTTCTAATTTTAAATCAAGTTCAGATGTAAATAAAATTATTAAAATTGTTAATAATTATAATCAATCCATAGTAATAGTTGTTTCGGCTTTGTATGGAGTTACAAATTCTCTTGAAAAGATTATCAAAAAAGCACAAGACAAAGATGCTAATGTAAATATATTATTGAAAAAGCTTAAAACAAAACACTATGATTTTGTAAGAAGCAATATATCAGATGAAATAATAATTAGAAAAATAAACACAAAATTAGAAAATCAATTTATTATTCTTAAAAAAAAGCTGATTGGTATAAATTGCTTTGGAGAAGTACCACCTTCGATATATGATTTTGTAATAAGCTATGGCGAAAGACTCAATTCGTTGATATTGACTGAAATACTTGAGTATAACAAAATTAAAAGCAAAGAAATTTTACCAGAAACACTTCCATTGCTAACCGATGGTGAGTTTGGAAACGCAACAGTCGATTATTCGCTATCAAATATAAATATGAGTTCTAATTTTAAGGAAGAATATGTTTATGTAATTCCTGGATTTTATGGAATTTCCAATAAAAGAAAAGTAACTATTTTGGGTAGAGGAGGAACAGATTATGCTGCCGCTGCAATTGCAAATTGTTTAAATGCCAAGTCGTTGGACATTTGGAAAGATGTTGATGGGTTTCACACAGCCGACCCTAAGTTGATTAATAAATCGCAACAAATAAGAAACTTATCATACAACGAAGCTGCCGAATTAGCATATTTTGGAGCTAAAATACTTCACCCACGTACTGTTGAACCTTTAAAAGACAATAATATTCCGATTAGAATTTTTAATGTAAATAAAGCTGACAAAGGTATTAAGCCATTGTCGATAATTTCATCAAAAAAAGAATTAACAGAATGTGTTGTTAAAAGTGTTACATATAGTGATGATTTTGGTATACTAAAATTTAAAGGAACAAGTGTTGGTATAAAATTAGGTTTACTTGCCGAAATAACAAGTACTTTTGAACATAACAAAATAAATATCAAGTCAGTTATAACATCACAAACCGAAATTAACCTCTTATTATCTTTAAAAGATTTAGAAATAGCTTTTGATTTAGCCGAAAATCTTAATATTAGTGCCATTAGTGATATTATTGCCATAAACGATATTTCGGTAGTTGCAGCAGTTGGCGAAGGTATTGGATATAAAACTGGTATTGCAGGTAAGCTATTTAGTGCTGTTGCAAAAAAAAATGTTAATATTAAAATAATATCTCTTGGTGCTTCTCCTGTTGTGTCGTATTTTATTATTGATAAAAATGATAAATACAATGCAGTTAATGAAATACATAAAGAGTTTTTTGAATCAAGCAAAACAAATTTATTGTATTATAATGAAAGTTACTTAATTGGATGTGTTTAGGAGTTTACGAATTACGAATTGGTTTACACTTAATATATGTAAGGTCTTCGACCTATTTATAGTTGCTTACGCATTAGTATAAAAACAATCTAATAAAGGAGTTGTGAGTAAGGAAATATCGATAAACTTTTGTAACAGTACTTATCTGGTATTTCGTAACAGGATAAAAATCAATCATGTTAATCCTGTAAATCTTGTCTAAGTAATACTAAAGAAACTTATGACTTGTTACACTGGTGTAAGCAATATCAAAAAACTCGAAGAGTTATTTTTCAATATTTCGCAATAAACAAAGAAGCTGTTTTGTGTTTTCAGATTCATTATATTTATATTTAGTTGCTTTCAGAAGTTTATTAGTTGCTTTTTCAATTGTAATTTTTTTATAAATATGCTCGTGTGCAAAATTAATAAATTTTATTAGCCTAAAAGCATTAAACCATTGAAAAAAACGTTTTTCAAAAGTATTAATATTGGGACTGTTGTTATTAATTTTTATCAGACTATTCCAAAAATTATTTAAAATCAAAAATTTTGATATCCCGGTTGTTTGTTTATTAAGAAATAAGTTGTATTCGTTTTGTGATATTTTGAAAAGATTATTTTTTTGAGCAAAGAAAAGTTTTAATTCATTAAAAACCTCAAAATTATATACATATAACCCTTTATTATTATCAATAATATTTTTAATAGCCATTCCAGTGCCAAAAGGAACACGAGTTGATATTCGAGGCGAAGGAATTACTCGTGTGGTATTAAGTTCGTTGAATTTACCAAGAGGTATTATTTTCTGTAAAAAATAGAAATCTTCACCCGCTTGTTTTCTATTCATTCCGCCTTGTTTGGTGTATACTTCGGCTTTTACAACAAATGCTGAACCGACAGTATGAAATGCATATGGAAAATTTGCATATCTAAGTGATTGATTATAATATCTTAAATATAACTCATATTTAGCTATACTTGAATAAATATTTTTATTGTGTTCGCTCCCTTCAATTGGATGCTCAAAATATACAGAACAAGCATTTATTTTGGTAAATTTAGAAAAATGTTTTTCTAATTCAGTTATATAATTTGTATCGCAAAGACTATCAGCATCAAAGCCTGCAATTAATCCATTTTTTTTATTAATAGAATTAAATCTATAAATAGCTTCGTCCATACCTATTTTACGAGCAAGCCCAACTCCTGCAAATTTTGATGGTAAGTTATCTTTATATATAATGTAAAACTTTAGTTTAGCCGTATTATTTTCAGTTATCCAAGCACTTACATTTTCAAAAGTTTTAATATTTGTTTTAATTACATTATCATCAGCTATTTCAGAAGAGTTTATTACAATTATTACTTCGGTCGAAAAACTACTTTTCGAACAATTTGCAATTGATTTTAATGAACTTATCAAATCAGGCTCATTATAACAAGGTATTACTATACATAATTTTAAGTCAAAAGGAACTTTAGCACTTATGTTTGCTGGACTTTTTACATGTTTTGATAAATAATTATTGGCAAAACTCATTTTATTATAATATTTTTTAATTCTTTAAGTACTGTTACAAATGCTTTTCGACATTATTTACTCATAACATCTTGATTAAATTACCGTTATCCTAATGCGTAAGCAACTATAAATAGGTCGAAGACCTCTTATTTTGTTTTTCTATATAAGTTTCTCAGTAATAGGTATATTTTATTACCAAATTTTCCTGTAAATATTCTTTGTAAATTTTTAGCTATATTTTTTCCAATATCCAAAAACCACATTTTCTTATCTTTGCTTAAAGCATCATAAAAACCATTTTCTTTTGCTAATTCAATTGCTTTTAATCTGTCATTATATGAAAATTCGGGAGTATCATAAATAATGCGTGGCTCAATAGTGTGATATTCATAAGATTCTACATTTACTAATAATTTTCCATGCTCTTTTACATACTCCCACAATAGCGAATCTTTGTATGGTAATGCTGTATAAAATTCAACACTTGTAAGTTTTGAGCTTTTTGCATATTCAATTGATTCAATGACTGTATCGAGATTATCGCCAGGATTACCAATCATAAATTGCCCCATTACATCTATTCCAGCATTTCTCAAAATTGATATACCATTGGTGATTTTTTCAATGGTAGTTTTTTTATTCATTTTCTTCAATATTTCATTATTGGCAGATTCAATGCCTATACTAACATTATAGCACCCAGCTTGTTTCATTTTTGTTGCAATTTCTGGTGTCAGTAGGTCTACACGTATTGAAGTAGACCAAATAATATTTAATTTTTGCGAAATTAGTTCGTCACAAAAATTAATTACACGTTTAGCATCTATATTGAAACTATCGTCATTGAAAACAATTGTTTTTCTTTTGTATTTAGAATTAAGGATTTTAATTTCTTCGATTAAATTTTCGGTGGAGCGTTTTCTCCATCTGTTTGTCCACAGTGTATGAGAGTTACAGAATACACAATTGAAAGGGCAGCCTCTGCTTGTTGTAATTCTATGCTGTGGATATGCCGACATATTGAATAAATCGTATGCAGGAAATGGTATTTTGTTAATATCCCTAATAATTTCGCTTGGTAGATTTCTAATAATCGAACCAGTTTTATCTTTGTAAATTAACCCATTAATAGTTGATATATTGACTTCTCCTTTTATATGTCCAATTAATTTTGAAAACGAAATTTCTCCTTCACCAAAAATTGCATAGTCAAAAGGAAAACCATCTAATGATTCTTCTTTTACGGTTGATGGATGTGCACCACCAATACATATCGGGCTGTTTGGATATACAGTTTTTATTTTATTAGCAATTTCTATAGCTTCTAAAAACACCTGACTTGTTGAAGTAATTCCTACTAAATCATATTTTGTATTTATAAATGCATCTATTTCTTCTTTTTTTGAAATTCTTGTATCCAAAATACTAATATCTAAATCCTTATGAATCATTCTTGCATATGAAGCAATATAGCCAATTCCAAGATGTACGGCTGCATATTTTAATATTTTATTTGGATTTATTAGACCTATTTTCATGTGTTTTTTTAATTTATGATTTGACTAAATTAATTTGTGCTTTAAATTTATATTCAAACTCTATAACCAACAGGTTATCTGACTATTTGAATATAGACAAATATATAAAAGTTCAAAATTTATAATATTTTTGTTTTATAATTCTACTTTACGAACTTAAAACTATTTGATAATTAAACTATTAAATCA